>JBEHXF010000015.1:0-40766 GCA_048498835.1 Chlamydiota bacterium
CGGCTCTTGCCATTGAGAGCCATTTTTATGTGCTGACGGGAATGGCAATGGGGCGCTGCGTGTTCGATGAGGGCGTGCATGTGGGCGTGCCGCTCTTCAGAGAGCATGCAAAGGCCTTGCAAGAGGGCCGAGCTATTTTCTTCTGCGAGTTCAAACTTGGCCGAAAATCGCTCTGCTTGGGCGCCGTTCGTTGCATGGAAGACTTCGAGGCGAGCGTCGCGCTTCAAAGTGGAGCGGAGTCCAGCGAAAGCCCAAGCCTCTTTCGGAAGAAGTTGGACGTCGAGGAGTTTGGCTTGAGCGCCGGCTTCCAGCGCAATATCGATTCCACTATTTTGAAAGGGAGCCGAGCCGAAAATTTGTGTCGTTTGAACCAGAGAGAGGCTAGCCTCTTTTCCGAGCGTTATTTGGAGACGTGGGGAAGCGAGCTCAGAGCCTGTTGAAACATGGAGAATGTGGAGAATCTGCTCGAATTTCATTTTGGGCGGCGCGTAGAGAAAAACGCCTCCATTTTGCTGCGCACTATTGAGCGCGAAGAGCGGATCGGTCTCTTCTCGATCCATCTTTGTCCAGCGGTTTTGGAGAAAAAGGCCGTAGGATTTTAAAGCGGCATCGAGAGGCAAACAGATAAGACCTGCGGGGATATTCGAGAGAGCCGCATCATAAAAACCATCGACAAAGACGAGGTGGAATTCAGAGAGGAGTGTGAGATTTTCTTTGGGCACCGTCGTCTTTTTAGCTGGCTCTGGCCAGATAGTTGCAAGCGAGGTAAGCGGTAGATATTGAAAGCCATCTTGCTTAGATTTTGGAAAACCAAGCGCAGTGAATCGATCGTACGCTTTTTTGCGCCAAGAAGAAAGTGCGTCTTGCGGCAAGCTAAGGCGTGTCGTCATTTAAGCCTCTGGGAGATCTTTGATGGATTTTTCTGCAGATTTTCGTGTATACCCGAGGGGCATAGTTGATAACCTAGACCAAGGGCAGCTCCGGAAAGCTGCTGGAAAAGCCGCAAAGAGCTCTTCATGGCTTAATTGACGGCGGGCCCTAATCATGCGTACCCTTTTTCCTCTAGTTCAAGAGCGAGCTCAGGTCCACCTGTGCGGATGATTTGGCCATCTGCGAGAACGTGGACAAAGTCAGGGCGAATATAGTCGAGGAGTCGCTGGTAGTGAGTGATGAGGAGGAGCGCTTGATCGGCCGAGCGCATCTTATTTACGCCCGCTGCAACAATGCGCATCGCGTCGATATCGAGTCCTGAATCGGTCTCATCGAGAATCGCCAGGTCGGGATTGAACATCGCCATCTGGAGAATTTCATTTCGCTTCTTCTCTCCGCCAGAAAAACCTTCATTGATCGACCGTTCTTTGAATTCGGAGCGGATTTCCATCATCGCCATTTTTTCAGTGAGGAGCGCTTCAAATTCTTCGCTCGTGAGAGCGACCTGATCTTGCGCTTTGCGGTGGGCGTTGAGGGCGATTTCGAGGAATTGCTTATTGGATACGCCGCCGATTTCAACGGGATATTGGAAGCTCATGAAGAGTCCCGCACGAGCTCTTTCTTCCGGTTCCATTTCAAGGAGATTTTGTCCTTTGAACCAAATCTCTCCTTCTGTCACTTCGTAGGCTGAGTGGCCGGCGAGGATCTTGGCGAGCGTCGATTTTCCTGCGCCATTGGGTCCCATTACGGCGTGGATTTGCCCCTTTTCAATCGTCAGGCTGAGCCCTTTCAAGATGGGCTTCCCATCGACGTTGGCATGGAGGTTTTTAATCTGAATTAAGTGCATGTCATCCTACGGAATGTTCAAGTTTAAGCGCGAGGAGCTTTTGCGCCTCTGCAGCAAATTCGAGCGGCAGCTCGCGGATCACCTCTTTACAAAATCCATTGACGATGAGGTTGATCGCGTCTTCTTTGGCCAGACCGCGCGTTTGGAGATAAAAGATCTGCTCTTCATTGAGCTTGGACGTGGAGGCTTCATGCTCCACTTGGGCCGTTTTGTTTCCCACTTCGATGTAAGGAAATGTGTTGGCGGAGCATCGGTTCCCTACGAGCATCGAATCGCACTGCGTGTAATTGCGAGCCGATTCGGCCTTCGGCGAAATTTTGACAAGTCCGCGGTACGAATTGTGCGACTCGTCAGCGGAAATTCCCTTCGACACAATCGTCGAGCGGGTGTTCTTGCCGATGTGGAACATCTTCGTTCCGGTGTCGGCTTGCATTTTACCGTTTGTCAAAGCAACGGAATAAAATTCTCCGACAGAGTGATCGCCGCGCAAGATGCAGCTCGGATATTTCCACGTGATTGCGGCGCCCGCTTCCACCTGCGTCCACGAAATCTTCGAGTGGGCGCCAGCGCAGAGGCCTCGCTTGGTCACAAAGTTGTAAATTCCACCTTTTCCCGTCTTCGGATCGCCAGCATACCAGTTTTGAACGGTCGAATACTTGATTTCAGCCCGATCCAGCGCGATCAATTCAACGACGGCGGCATGGAGTTGGTTTGTATCGAAAGCGGGCGCTGTGCACCCTTCTAGATAGCTTACAGACGATCCCTCTTCGGCAATGATCAGTGTCCGCTCAAATTGACCTGTCTCTTTTTCGTTGATTCGGAAATAGGTAGACAGTTCCATCGGGCTCTTCACGCCCTTCGGAATATAGACAAACGAGCCATCTGAAAAAACAGCCGAATTGAGCGCGGCGAAAAAGTTGTCGCCTGCAGGCACAACTGAACCGAGATACTTTTCTACGAGTTCTGGGTAGCGATGTACCGCTTCCGAAATCGAGCAAAGAACAACACCCGCCTCATCGAGTTTTTTGCGGAAGGTCGTGCCGATGGAGACCGAGTCAAAGACCACATCGACGGCTACATTCGTTAGCCGCTTTTGCTCATCGAGAGGGATGCCTAGCTTTTCAAAGGTTTTTAGGATTTCGGGGTCCACCTCATTGAGGCTGTCGAGACGCGGCTTGGATTTAGGCTCAGAGTAGTAAGAAATTTCTTGATAGTCGATTTTAGGGTAGTCGGCGTTGAGCCAGTGGGGCTCTTCCATCTCTTTCCATTTTCGGAAGGCCTTCAGCCTAAAGTCCAACAGAAAGGCAGGCTCCCCCTTTTTCGCTGAAATAGCGCGGACCGTCTCTTCGCTCAGGCCCTTCGGAAAAACATCCGATTCAATCGGCGTAACGAAGCCATACTTATACTCAGTCGCTTGAAACTCAGACGTATCTGCAGTCATAACTCGGTTCTTATCCTAAATCGGGAAAAGAATATCCCAGATCTACCCTCATTGTCAATTTTTAAATAATTAGAATTCAGACACTAATAATAATTAAAACTGTTAAAATAGTTTTATATATTATAATAAGGAAGGAGCTTGTCTTAATTATGAAAAATGAACTACCTATTCGATCTAAAGTCCTCATGGCTCAAGAAATTGGAGAAATCATCCAATGTCTGCACCGAGGCCAAAGAAGTCTCGCCGACCTGATGATCGAAGATTTGAAAAGCCGCGCCATCTATCTCGATGAGGAGATCCAACAGAGCGTCCTCCAATTCGCCGAGCAGGTCCAGTTCCAATATGACTACGACCCGTGGCATAAAGTGACCCTGGACGTCCAGCAGGCCGCCGACCACCTCATCGAAGACCTCGGATTCCGCTCCCCTCTCGAATAAACCTGTGCTATACTTTCCCCTAGCAGATGTTCTCCAATGAATTCTCTATTCAGATTGAAGATATAAATCAGAAAAATATCAGCGCAGAGAAAAAGCAGAGGCGCTGAGACGCAGAGAAGAAATGTGAAAATAATCAAAATTCAGAACACCCTGCTACAAAAGGTATGATTATGTCCTCTCTCCAGATTGAATTTGACCGTGCGTTGGCTTTTATAGCTTCATTAGAAATAGAAAAAATACCGGACTTACAAAGACATATCGACCGATTTATTGAACGACTCCGAGATATTCAAAAAATTGCAAACAAGCGTCTTTCTAAAGCTCCCACCGAAAATGAAGCTTCTCTTTTAAATAAAGTCAAAAAGATTACGGATATGCTGTCTGAAATCCAAAGAAGGGAAAACTTTAGCGCGGACTCCCCTTATCAGGATACTTATCGGAGCTTTACTAGCGTGCTACAAGCTCAATTGAAGTACAACTGGGATTTTAACGCCGATTATTTCGAAAAGATGCTCAATAGATATGTGAATATCTACAACGAAGCGCTCAGTTTTGAAGAAGAGAGACGAGAGCTCGATGCAGCTGGCGATTTTTGGAGTTGACTTTACAAAAAACGAGTGCTAATTTGCTTCGCCATTTCTTTTTCTAACGGAGCAAATCGATGAACGCACTAGAGCAAATTCAAAACCAATACCGCAACTATCAACAAAATCCCGCTGTTTTAGACAATGTGACAATGGATCAGTTAGATCGCGCTCTTCAGACAGATCTAAGAGCGAAAGAAGATCTGATCGATGGCACAACCATTCTCAATACAGCTTCTGCCATCGCTTTAATCGTCCTACCCATCATCTTTATCGCAATCCCGGGCTGGATCTGTTTTTTTATCACGGCGCCACTGACTTACTACGCTTATGAAATGACGACTGCGACGGACAACGGTTTGGATATGCTGACAAATCCCAGGATCAGAACGAAATGCCTCATCTCCAAGCCCGAGTGTATGCACCGCGCCTTTTCAACAGCGCCGGTTATGAAGATGATCATGTCTTGCGTTAAGATCAATAACCCAAATGATACTTGGGAATCGCTCGCATCGGGTTATTTAGGAGTGGGTGGACAGATCCCGTTCCGCTGGGCAATCAACTAAGCTTGAGCAGGGACGCAGAGAAAAACACACTTCTCCATTACTCTCTGCGTCTCAGCGCCTCTGCTTTTCCTCTGCGCTGATATTTTCATTTTGTTTCAGATAAGAGCGGATTGTTCGTCTGAGCCCAGTCCGCAAATCAATCGTTGGCTCCCAGCCGAGCTCACGTGTGATTTTGGAGTGATCGATCGCATAACGAAAGTCATGACCGGGCCGATCAGCGACAAAACGGATCAGCGCATGATAAAAAAGAGCATTGACTTGCGTCGCATCAGCGAGTAGCTCGATGAGGAGATGGAGAAGTTGTAGGTTGGTCTTTTCAGCGTCACCACCAATATCGTAAGTTTCTCCCGTTTTCCCTTTTTGCAAAATCGCCCAAATCGCATCGACATGATCGTCGACATAGAGCCAATCGCGCACGTTTGTCCCTTGGCCATAGATCGGTAGCTCTTTTCGATTGAGGCAATGGGAGATCATCAGAGGCAGAAATTTCTCTGGATGTTGAAAGGGGCCGTAGTTATTCGAACAGTGAGACAGAGTGGTCGATAGACCGTACGTGCGCGCATAGGCCCTGACAAAATGATCAGAAGCGGCTTTAGAGGCTGAATAGGGAGAATTCGGGCAATAGGGTGAGCTTTCGGAAAAATATCCCTCTTTGCCAAGCGTTCCATACACTTCATCAGTTGAAACATGGTGAAAGTGAATGTGGGGATGGCGGCGAACGACTTCTAAAAGATGGACCGTCCCCTTCACATTCGTTTCCATGAATGGAAGCGAAGAGGCAATGCTCCGATCGACATGCGTTTCAGCAGCAAAATGGACAATTGCATCGATTTCGTGCTCGCTGCACAGTCGATCGACCAATTCTACATTGTTGATATCGCCCTGCATAAAATAGTAGCGGGGATGGTTGGTAAAACCATCGAGACTCTCGGGATTTGCTGCGTAGGTTAGCGCATCGAGATTGACGATTTTTCCTGCAAACTCAGATCGGAGCGTTTTTCGAATAAAGGCCGAACCAATAAAACCCGATCCGCCGGTGACGAGAAGGTTATCGAGGCGCCGGGACATGATTCCTCAAATATTCTGGTAGGGTGTCGCGCCAGTGCCGGGGTTTGTAGATCGACTCGATTTTTGTCGTATCAAAAGCTGAATAAAGAGGGCGTTTGGCTGGAGCTGAAAATTCTGAACTGAGACAGGGAAGGATCGTTTTACAGCGGATCGGGAAGCCCAAATTGGCAGCTTCCTGCCGCAAGGCTAAAGCAAAATCATATTTGCTCGTCGGTCCCGCATTCGCAAATTGATAAAGACCTGACCGGTCTTTCATTAAAATCATCACATGGACCAAGTCCGGAACATACGTGGGGCGGCTCACTTGATCTTCGACAAGCCGCAGTTCTTCCTTCGTTTGCAAAAGTCCAATGAGCTTAGCGACAAAATTTTTCCCGCCGCTTCCATAAATCCACGATGTGCGCAAGATACAAGCTTCAGGATAAACAGCTTTGAGTCCTTTTTCCCCTTCCAGTTTAGTCATGCCATAATAATTGCAAGGAGCTACAGGATCAGTTTCCTTTAAGGGTTGTTTGCCTGTGCCAGCAAAGACATAATCGGTCGAAAGGTGGAGCAGCTTGATTCTTCGCTCCTTTGCTACACGGCCTAAAACTTGGGGTCCTAAAGCATTGGAGCGAAAAGCCGCATCGCGCTCTGTCTCCGCTGGATCAACAGCTGAAAAGGCGGCGCAATTGAAGATATGTGTCGGTTTTTCGCGACGGACAAATTCGTCCACTTGACTTGGTTCAGCGATATCGATTTCTCGCCCTGTCGCCACAAATGGGATGGTCTGTTGAGAAATGAGGTAGCTGCCGACTAAACCTTTAGCGCCGGTTATCCAGACCTTCACCAAATACCTCTTTTAAAAATGGACTCTGTTGATCGCGCAAGGACAAAATGGGCTTAAAGGTAGGCCATTTGATTCCAATATCTGGATCATTCCACCGGATCGATCGTTCAGTCGAAGGATCATACAAGGCGCTTACTTTGTAATGGACCGTTGTTTGATCGCTCAAAGCGCAATAGCCATGGGCAAAGCCGACCGGAATGAAGAGCATCGCATGATCGACATCATCTAAAACAACCCCTTCCCACTGCCCAAAGGTCTTTGAGCCGGGCCTTAGATCGACTGCCACATCGAAAATCTTCCCTTGTGGACAGCTCACGAGTTTCGCTTGTCCTGGAGTTTCTTGATAATGAAGAGCGCGAAGCACATCTTTTTTCGACCAAGCCACATTGTCTTGAACAAACGGAGGCAATCCTAATCTTTCAAACAGTGGCTGGCGAAAACTCTCATAAAAAAAACCCCGCTCATCTCGAAAGATGCGGGGTTTTATGAGTTTTAATCCAGAAAGTTTGAGATCGATGACATCCATAAGAATGGTATTGTCACCCATCGCTCGGATTTTATCCAACTATGTTGTTATCGTCGCAACCGTCGCATAGTGATCGGTGAGGAGCTGATCTCCTGCCATCAGCGGTCTAGACTCAACTGCATCGACACGAATTTCCTCTGGTCGGAAAACAAATCCATCCAGTTTCTCTTCACATTCGTCGCAAGGCTGTTTCTTACCTCTCAATGCGTGTTTTCCTGCATCGGTGCAAGTGACTTTTTCGAATAGGGCATTTTTAACACCCCAGAAAACAGTCGTGACGGTTTTCGAAACATCGAAATTGAAATCGCCCATTAAAACGGTTGCCTTCTCGCGGAAGCGATGCATGATGTGCTTTTCGAGTTGCCGCTCTTGAGCTTTTGAATCGTTGCACGGATAGTTGAGATGGGTATTGATGAAACGGATCTCTCTCCCGTTTACCGGGACGGTGCAGGCCAAGGCGCCTTGCGCAGACCAGCGAGAGAGTCCTACTCGATCTTCGAGCGGGAATGGGATAAATTCTACTTCTCTGATTGGCATTTTTGATGCGATCAAAAGACCTGAATTATTGCTGACCGGATGATCGGCGCCTAAGTCCCTAACAAAGTACTTGTATCCATTTTCCTTCATCAACCGAATGAATTCATCTTGAGCGGCCAAATTTTCAAATTCTTGACCGAGGAAAATCGCAGGGTTTTCTTTTTTAATTTCATGGACTAGCCCCGCGATGCGCGTTTCAAATCCGGGAACCGATTCAAAAGGAGTGACCACTCCACCGGTCAAAGGAGACCAGGGATCCTGAAAACAGACGTTATTTGACATGACTTTAATCGATTGCAGATCGTGCTGCGCCGATTCTTGTTCTGCGATGATTTCAAATCGACCTGTACCCACTGTTGCCGCTAACGCGTAGCAGAGAATGGCAGGAATTCCCAACACCGCCGAAAGAGGAAGAGAAAAAATAGCCGTTGCGACATCTTTTACTCGATTCGCAACGCCGCTCCAATCAGAGCCTTCTCGGTCGGGTCGGGTCAATCGTTCAACGCATCGTCCCAATAGGCGGGCTGGAGCATTGGCGTAATAACCGGCATAGGTGCACACTTTCTGCAGCGGGCTCACTTGATGTAAAAAAGGATGGATTGTAACCATGGTAACCTGCCCTATTTAATGGGCCTATATTTTACCCCTGACTACGAATATCCCCCTACCATTAAAAAAATAAATACAACAAAGGTCCACACGATGCGCGCGAGTTACCTGGCTCTGTGGTGAGTTTTTCGAATCGGGCACGGGCACGCACACGGGCACGGGCACGGCCGCTTCGCGTACACTTTTTTTCTCGGTGGTGAATTTTTTTTGGAGTGCGGGGCTTCCCCGCATCCTGTCGCCGCTTTTGCGGCGATCTTGCCCGCACGTTTCGTGCGGATCTTTGTTATTTCTTTTTATCCGGCGCTTCGCCGGATCTTTTGTTTTCTGTTTAGGGTTTCATGGCGACGACGGTGGCATTGCGGCCTGTGTCCTTTTCTACCCGGTGAGAGAAATAATCATCGGTGCTGCAAAAGGTGCAGACCCCTGCTATCTCGATGTTTTTTTCGAGCACTCCACACTTAGTCAACTGCATTTTGCTAATCGACCAGAAATCAAAGTGGAGCGGTTTTTTCTGAAAGTCCCAAAAATCTTTCGGAAGCTCATGTTTATAGTTTTTGAACTCCGCATGATCGGGGCCAAGAGAAGGAGAAATGCAGACAATGAGATTATGAGGCTGCGTTCCGAGCTCTCTTTGCATCGTCTCGATGAGACGGGCATAGATGTTTTGAGCGCTTCCACGCCAGCCAGAATGAACAACCGCAATCGCTTCATGAACAGGATCATAGAGAATGGCCGCTTGGCAATCGGCATGAGTCACGCCGAGGCCTAGATTTTTTTCGGTTGTATACAGAGCATCTGCTTGGGGTATCTGATCGATATTTTTAGCGGTGACGCGGTGGACGTTTACACCGTGGTTTTGATGAGCGAAGAGAACTTTTGGCACGCCGATCGCTTTGCGGATTAATTCCCGATTTAATTTAACATGGTCTGGATTGTCCGAGGTTCCTTCACCGACGTTGAGCGTACCGAAGCGGCCAGCACTCACTCCGCCATGCCGAGTAAATGTGCCGTGAAGAACATGCGGGTAGGTTTCCAATAAATCATATTCCAACCATTCTAACTTTGCTTTATCGAATTCCATACGTTCTCCACTTTTTCTTCTTAGTACCAAAAATCGATTTGAGTTAACAGCAAATTTAGAAACCACTAAACTTTTTTACTTATGTCCAACGAATTGCCAGATAACCGTCTCTCTCTAGGAATTGCCATCACACTGGTTGCAAATCTTTTTTTTGCAACCGCTTCATCGCTTGTTTGGAATTTTCAGGGAAAATTTCCAACCATTCAGATTATTTTTATCCAAAACGTCGTCAGTCTCTTTTGCATCCTGCCCATTGCTCTCAGAAAAGGGTGGGCTAGACTCAAGACGAATGAATTGCAAATTCACCTGATACGCGATTTGTTCGGCGTATCGAGTTATTATCTTTACTTTCTCGCGATTCGATACCTCAATCTCGTCGATGCCACAACACTCAATTATGCTGGCCCCTTTTTCGTCCCTTTTGTCTGGTGGATTTGGATGAAAGAAAAATTTGAAGGTCGAATTTGGTGGTCGATCATCATCGGCTTTATCGGCGTCGCCGTGATCCTCAATCCTTCGGCTGATATTTTACAAATGGGCTTTGTTTTTGGAATCTTTGCTGGCATGACCTCAGCTGTTGCGCTTGTCGCCGTGCGCGCGCTCAATCTTAAAAAAGAGCCGATGAGCCGAACGCTATTTTATTACTTTTCCATCGCCGCTCTTCTCACCTTTCCCTTTGCATGGGCAGCTTGGATTCCCCCTTCCGGACGCGAGTGGCTCTTTTGTATTTTGATTGGGATGGCGACGTCGGTCGGTCAAGTCCTTCTCACGATTGCCTACCGTTATGGCACAGCAGCCTATCTTTCCCCTCTGGGCTATGCGACCGTCATTTACAACTGCTTGATTTCCTACTTTATCTTCCAAAAACCACTCGGATGGAGATCGGTTGTCGGAACATTTCTGATTGTCGTCGGCGGAACTTTGACTTATCTACTCAAGAAGAAACCACATTCGATTCGAGACAGCTTCGTTAGACCGAAGCCCGGAGAAAAACCACCACTATAGAAAGGCAGAAGTAGGAAGAGGTTTAGCCCTTTTTTACTTCTGCCTTCTGACTTTAGTTTCCTTCCATCACTTTCTGAGCTGCGCTTTTACGCTGCGTCTTTACTTGTGAAGAAGCATCGGATTGATCGCCATTGCATCCGCTGTGGCAATCGTTGCTTTTTCTCGAGCAACCGCTGTCGCAGCTATCACACTCATCTCTCATTTCTGGAGAAGTGTCTTTTGTGCATTTAGTCATTGCGATCTCTTTGCAGTTAGTTGTTGGAGATGCAGCAGAAACACAAAAGCCCGCAACTAGTGCGATTGCGGCAAATTTTAATACATCCATCTTCATAAAAAACCTCGTTACGAGTTGGTCCAGTTCTCACATTATTCCCTAAACCTTTTTTGAGTCTACAAGAAATTCTTCTACTTTATTCTGAGCTTCGTTACTATAAGGCCATTTTTCTAACCGTTTTGGTGTTCGAATCATGCTTAGACTGCTTTTTTTCGTTTTCTGTCTCGTTAGTTCCATCACAAACTGGGCAGAAGAGGGTCCTCATTATTTCTCTGGCAAACACTTCCTCGGAAGTTATCTAGATTGTAATAAAGAAGCGATTGGCGATGTCGATGCTATGCTTGCCGCTATGGACCGAGCGGTTGAAGCTTCTGGAGCTACGATTTTAAGTCGCACCCCGCATGTATTTGAACCCAACGGCCTCACAGTTGTTTATCTACTTTCTGAAAGTCATGCTAGCCTTCACACCTATCCTGAATGGGGCGCTTGCTTTGTCGACCTTTTCACTTGCGGCGACCATTGCTCGCCTGAAGGATTCGATCGAGTCCTGCGGGCTTACCTCCAACCTGGAGAAGTCAACGCACGCCTCTTTCTCCGCCACGAGGGAATTGAGGACGTCACTCCCTATTGATTTCTATGCCTCCTATTTTATCGGTAAAAAAACTCAAAAAAGTCTACGGAGATAAACATCCGTTTTTAGCAGTGGATGAGATCTCTTTTGATCTCGAAAAAGGGGAAATTCTCGGCTTACTCGGACCCAATGGATCAGGTAAGACGACGACGATTCAAATGCTCCTCGGAACGCTCTCGTACACAAGCGGCTCCATCTTCTATTTTGGCAAAGAATTTCAACAGCACCGCTCTGAAATCCTCCAACACGTCTCTTTCGCCAGCACCTATACGAGCCTTCCTTACATTCTCACGATTGAAGAAAACCTCGAAGTATTCGGTCGATTCTACGGTTTGAGCCCAAAAGAAACTTCTCGGCGCACACAAAGACTTCTGGAGCGATTTGGCATTTGGAATAAGCGCAAAGAGAGGATTTCTTCGCTCTCTGCCGGACAAGTGACTCGACTCATGCTTGTAAAAGCCTTCTTTATCCAGCCCTCCATCGTCCTTCTTGATGAGCCCACCGCATCGCTCGATCCCGATGTCGCTATGGATGTGTGTGATTTCCTCCTGGAACAGAGAAAAGCAACAGGACTTTCCATCCTCTTTACTTCCCATAAAATGGATGAGGTGACCAAACTCTGCGACCGGGCGATTTTCTTAAAAGAGGGGAAAATCATCGCGAATGACCTTCCTAAAAAGCTCGCTAAAAGCGTCTCCCGCTTTAGCCTTACCCTCACGATCTCCGATGGACTGAAGAGGACCGCTGCATTAGCGAAACAACAACAACTATCTTTTATCGTCGAACACCGCTCCATCGAACTTTCTCTCGATGAGACCCAAATTCCAGACTTTTTACACTCCCTGATGCAGGCTGGAGTCACTTATACGGGTATCCAAATCAAGGAACCATCCCTCGAAACCTACTTCCTTCAAATCGCCGAGAAAAGAAAATGAATCTAAAACGGGTCTCTGGAGTTTTTTTTCGCTACTATTACGTTCTACTCAAAGGGCCGCAACAGCTCTCCGACCTCTTTTACTGGCCGCTGATCGACATTCTTCTGTGGGGACTCACCTCCGTGTGGATCCAAAGCCAAACGCAAGGCGTATCAGACTACCCTCTCCTCCTGATGACAGGCCTCATCTTCTGGCAAATCACTTGGCGTGGATCGGTCGATATCTCAGTGAGCCTTCTGCAAGAGTTTTGGCATCGCAACCTCGTCAATCTCTTCTCCACTCCCCTCAAGCTCTCCGAGTGGATCGCTGGTGTTATTCTCCTTTGCCTTTCCAAACTCGTCATCACTGTCGCATTCGGCGCTCTCACCGTCTACCTTCTCTACGCACTCAATGTTTTTACCATCGGCTGGGCTTTCATCCCATTTGGTATCTCTCTTCTGATCTTTGGTTGGATTCTCGGCTTTTTAGCCGCAAGCCTCATCATTTACTGGGGCCAGCAGATCGAAGCGCTCGCCTGGATGATCGGGTTTGTCTTCGCTCCCTTCAGCGCCGTCTTCTATCCCGTTTCCGTCCTTCCCGAATGGGCCCAAGCGATTTCCTGGAGTTTACCCACCACCTACATCTTCGAAGGAATGAGACACATTCTCGCTCAAGAATCTTTCCCCCTCGAATATTTCTGGATCAGCATCGGACTCAACCTCTTCTACCTCACCCTTTCTCTCATCCTCTTCCGCTTTATGTTTGAGAAGAGCCGAGCGAAAGGCCTGGCCCGGCTAGAATAATCGAATTTGACACAGAAAATGACTGCCTAAAACAAAAAGCCCACTTCTCGGCATTAAAAATTATCTAGTAAGCAATTCTTGCCCTTGATTGATTTCGTCAATAACCTCATCCATGGAAGTGAGCTGTCCAAAGTAGCTGAAGAGCTTTGAGCCCAGAGAAATCGAACTGAATGGATGAAAGGCGTGTGCCTCTGTTTTGAAAAGTTTTGGTTAAGGCTTCTTTGAGTTTTTTTGGCTCAATTAGTCCATTGCTTCTCACAAGCAGAAGAAGGTCGTGATAGTCTTTCATGCGGCTATTTTTTGAACCTTTAGAGAGAACTGTTTCTAACTTTTCTGCGAATATAGTCTCAATTGGATAGACGAGTAGGGAGACCGCATCTTCAAAAAAGGGCTTCCCGCGATATTGGAAAAGCTTGATTTCTAGGGTGTGAGGTTTCACAACGTCACCTACGCCCACATCGATATGGATTTTGTCTTTCATTTTCGCGAAAGATGAGCTAAGCGTGATCCGGTATCCTGGATAGTCCATGTGTGGTTGAGAAAGTAACTCGATACTCGAAAAAGTAAACGTGAATCCGTCATCCAAAGCAACTGTAGCAATTTCTTTGCAGAGTTCCACAAGAGTTTCCCTCTCCGCTTCCATTCGATTCAGTAGAAAATCGAGGTCTACTGTTTCCCTTCCTATTCTCATCATGTAGGCGAGAAGGAAACCACCTTTGAATATGAGCTTATTGGCATAAAATCTTTCTAAGAGTAGCTATTTCCAACACGAGTTGAATGGGATACTTTTTTCTTTTGCAATCGTTTGAAGTCGATCTTTTAGAGCTTGTTCGTTGATCATGTGGTCACACTCAACAAATAGGGAGTGATGTTAAATCGGAGCTTCTTAGCATACGCTTCTAGCTTTACAAGATCGAGGCGGTTTTTTCCGCCCTTAGCAATCCCAGCCTTCAGCGCCTTGATCGCAGTCTCACGGCTCAAGAGTCGGAAGGCATCAATAATCGTTCGTTCTCGGTCGAAGATAGGAATGACCAGTCCTTCAACGTCAATCTCAGTTTTCCCTAATTCCAGGTTTCGGAAGCGGATAATTTTGGTTTGGCGATTGCTTCTAGCCGAAGTTCCGTGCCGGATACCAATCCAATGCTGACGAGGAAGTTCTTCCGTTAGATCATAGATGGCAAGAGCAGATAGGAGACAAACAACTCCGCTCGGAATAGAAAAGACAGCTTCTGCCAGATCCCCCCAACGAGTCGAGAAGGGGTTGTTTTTGCCTGCCTGTTGATATAGGCCACGGCCAATCCTTTTGAGCTTGCCTATCTTGACGTAGTGAGCGAGTACGGCTGAAGATAGTCCAAGGGCTCGAGCTTCTCTTGCAGTAAATGAGGGCTTATTTAGAAGAGGTTCTAGCGCCTGGAAGTATCTTTTTTGTCTCATGTCTTTAACTTATCAAAAACACCCAATCATAGCAATTGGGCGTTTTTGGCAAGAACAATCCAGCCACATTGCAGATCCTTGAAGAGTGCTCAAACTGATTTAGGCAGAACTAATTATGAATAGCTTGCTCTACAAGTTCGAAGTTATTTTCTAAATTGGCTCAGCAGAATCTCTCTTTGTGTTAAATTGCACAAATAAAACGGTTAGTCCAATTGCAAAAGCTAATTCAATCAAGAGTAAGATCCCTGACTTGAAATGCCCTAGCTATAGAGTTGGCAATCAATGGGTTTAATGGATCAGAATCCAAGAGATGACACATCAATGCCGTTCCTCCACCTACACAAAATGAAATCGCAAGATTTGATGGCAGGAGATAAGCAATGATTCCAATTGCTACTGCTGTAATCAGTGAAGCCAGAATTCTTATAGACAAGGGCGCGGGATCAACAGGTACTACTTGTGTATTTGTAGGCATTGATCCCTGAAATAATGGAGTCATGGTTAGGAGCCTTGTTCTAAATTCGTTTGGGCGATTTCTGCCTCTCGTATGCGGTAAAGACGTTTTAGGTAGGCTTTTACCTCCGGACACTCTTTGATACTCTCGCGGTAGTGGACCCGCAGCTCTTCAATGCTTGCTGACATGCGGAGAGGCTGGGCTGCAATCTCAGCTTTATGAGGGAATTTGACATAGGCTCGGTAGGCTTTATTCATCCGGCGCAGCGAAATCGTCAGGAACAGTGCAGGAATGGAGAGAAGGGTGGAGAGGTAAAAAAGCTTTTTCTCAAAACCCTCCTTCATCAATCCTTTGATTTGGATGTCGCCAATCACAACATAATAAAGAAGCACAAAGAGAGAACACCAAAGGCCAATCAACGATAGAGTGAGAAGGATCGATCTTTGCTTGACGTAGGAAACATAAAAATAGAGGGCTGGGTAGGCCATGAGAGAGAAGAAAAATACGGACCATTGCAGCGAAGTGGGAGCAAAAGCGATGACCGAATTTGTCGACTCGTAAAACCAAGCAACCCAACTCAATGATAGATTAATAAAAAATAGAACTTTCCAGAATTCACGTTTTTTTAATTCTTCATTTGTAAAAAAAGATTCTAATCGGATTGTATCAGTCATAACATTCTCCAAGATAAAATCCCTCGAAGATACAGAACCTATCCAAATAAAGCTAGTTCATTGGATAGGTTCTCGAGAAATTAACGAACGGCTTCGTAGGCTTCGATCACCTCGGCGACGCCAGGGCAAACATTCTCCTTCCACCGTTGATCTCCGCTTTTTAGACATTTGCGGATTTCGGTACCAGAGATGGCGTGGACAGAGGAATCGACGTCCACATAGTTGCGCTCGTAACCTACATCGCGGCCCCAATTGACGCTATCGATGTTTGGGATGATCATGACTCGAGCTGCAATATTCATCTCTTTCATGCTTTTTTCAATCATCTCTTTGCGAACAGCCACAGGCCATGCATCCGTCTCCGTATCTCGGACAAAAATGAGAAGCGGGCGGTTTGGATTTTTCTGTCTGACGGCATCCATAATTGCCCAATGGCCCCGATGGAAGGGAGACCAACGACCGACAAAGAGAGCATGAGGAACTGTCGGATCTGGTAAATTCATAGCGACAATGATCTTCTTCGCACTCTCCTTCACAGACTCTTCTGCCGTTTTGCAAATGACTTGCGCTTCGGTAGGAGCCTCATAAGGAGCAGAAATGCCAGTGAAAGATTTAATCTCTCCATTTAAAGCTTTCTTATACATTCCCTTCACATCGCGCTGAACGCAAACATCTAGCGGAGCGTCAACATAGACTTCGATGAATCGATAGCCCGCATCTTCAAAGGATTGCCTTGCCATGGCTCTCACTTCTTCGCGAGGGCTGACGACGGGAATCAAAACATAGTCAACCGATTGCAAAATGAGCTTGCCAATCTCGACGATTCTTCTTAGATTTTCTTTTCGATCTGCATCGGAAAACCCGAGATCTTTATTGATGGTTGAGCGAACTTCATCTCCATCGAGCAAAACGCTACCGGGAAAATGGACTTGCAATTCTTTTGCAATCGTGGTTTTTCCACTGCATGGCAATCCAGTAAACCAAACAGCTACTTTTTCAGCTCCGAAGAGGGAGCTGCATAAACAACAAAGAACAACTAGAAATCTCATATGCCTCCAGGGTTAAAATGGAGGGGCAGTTTAAAAGAATTGCTGACTTAAATTAAATGTTTTTTTACGAAGCGCGGAGAGAAGAGGATTTGCGAGAGGAAGAAATTGGAACCCGAGTCAACCAGTTGAGACTTGCAGCAGAAATCAATTCTTCGCATCCCAACATAAAACCAAAATTATCTAAAAAAATTCGGTTTGCTTCCATCTTCCCTTGAGCACAATTCGCCTCTAAAAAACGAATGACAAGCTCATCCATGTCGATCCATTTCCGACCGGATCGATCCCAATCACATCGGAATGCTCTCTCTTTCAAACATGGCGCTAACCAGTTGAGATTCAAAGTGAGATAGAAAGCAAATTCGCTACGCTCTTTAGAAGGTGGCAATTCGAGCAATTTAGCCATGACAATCTCGCCATCCAATTCATGACACCGTTCGCCTTTCACCATCAAGAAACACTCATTCCTTCCCCTTGGCTTGTCCCACGTCTCCAAAAACTTTTTCTGATAAACCGAGATGATTTGGAGAGGCTTTTTTTCTCGCCGCTGAACAACGACATTCGGAAAATTCTGCTGCTCTCTCTTTAGCCAAGCGGTGAAAAAAATGCCGTTTCGAAAGCAGTTTTGCAAGAGATCTACCGCAAGCTTTGAAATTCCTTGAGCCCCCAAAACTCGTTGTCCCTGAAGCCACTGGATTTCCATTGGGTAGAAAGTCGATAAATTGAGAGAGTAGGCATTCGATGCGGCGTGGAATAATAAATAGAAAAGATCAGAGCGACTAGTTTGGAGCAACTCGAGAGTTTGACAGCACTGAAGCATATCCAGTTCTGAAACGATCAGGCCGCTGGGCATCGTAACTAAATTCAATGTAGCGATGTTCATACCCTAGTTTTTTGCCGCGAAGAATCTTAACCAACCCTTAAATATTTTTACACGTATTTACATTACCAATTGTAGTCTGATTCGTAGCCGAGCTCGATGAGGAGATCTCCGATTTCTTCTTTTGTGGCTATTTTATGCACTTCTTTGAAGTAGTCTTTCCAAGCACCTACTTTCCCCCTGAAAAAACTCCATCCTTTTCCAAAGTGGCGCTTATAGAGTTTTTTCAACAAAATATCGGAATAAGGAAGATCTAACGCCTGAACTACCTTTCTCAATTCTCGCAAGGCTTCTCGGTCGCTTTCTACCCCTCCATGCGATCCCATCAACTTGCCAAAATCGAGGACGCAACAAAGGGGAGATGTCAACCATCCCATGTAGCGTTGGGTTTGCCATCTCAAGCGCATTCGAATCATCGCCAGCAGCCTCTCGTCATCTGACTGGAGAAGCTCAATCGCTTTGTCGTTAAAATGAATGTACTTATAGTGGTTGAGCAAAGAGATGAGGAGATCTCTGGGATCTCGTTTGATAAAAAAATTGATGCAATTTCTCTCTCTTAGATACTGCTCCATGACAGTCGTGTAGGGGGCATGCAGATGGAGAAACGTTCCTTGCCTTTGATTGAGAGCCCAGACGCGATCCATCGTCTCTTTCGTCCACGGGTTGTTATCAGGGGAGAAAAAGAAATAGGCCGGATTGGTTGAGAGCGCCCAATCTCCCGATCGGGGTTCATCGAGCGGAGGCTTGTATTCTTTCGCCCAGTAGTAGTGTTTACCTGTTAATTCGGTTAAAATTGGAAGGAGTAAATGCGTCCCCGATTTCGGTTCGGTAAATAAGACAAAGTCAACTGCATGAACAAAAGGGAAGCTGAATAGAAGAAGCCAAATTTTAGCGGCCAAATTCTCGCTCATTTTTTATTTGTTGATTCATTTCATCGATTTTCAACAACTGCTGCGACAGGATAAACTTTTCCTCAAAAATACGATGGGCGGTTTTCGCCATTTCCCAGCAAATTTCGGGGTGATATTGGATGAAATCAAGATGTGTTTGAATCTGGCGGTAGATCTCTTCAGCAGAGAGGTTTATATCGATGTAGAAAACCGAATCTCCAAATTGCTTTCGGACAAATTCATTTTCATCTGAAATGATGAGAGCAGAGGCTGCCGCGGCCTCAAAGATTCTCGAGGATGGGATCCCCTCTCGGTTGTGTGTGTGGGAGTGAAGAACAAGAACGATCCCATGCTTTTGAAGAGCATCAATGACCGAGATTCCATCAAAGGGGATCTTGCCTAAATAACCTCGTTTTACTCCATTGCCGGGCATGCGCATTCCATAAAACCTAGCTTTTCCACTCTGGCTCAAGAGGGAGTACAAAGTTTGGTATTTTTTATCGAATCTTCGCCTGCTCCATGCGGGCAATGTCGTTACAAGATGGGTAAGAGGGATTTGCTTATAGGGAACCAATTGAATCGATGGATAGAAAGGGAGCCAATTTAACTTCCGGCCACTTTCCGCCTCAAACTCTTGGACAGGTTCAATCGTCATTAAATACCCGTCGTATTTTTCGTAAAAAGAGAGAAGTTTTTTATCCTGATCCAAAAATCCAAAAGGATGAAAGATGGTGAGATAATTAGGACAATGGGGATTGTGATGGATATTTTGAGGGAGAAGGCAAATCACCCAATCGAGATCTGTTCTTTTTTTAACCTGTACTCCCTGATTCTCATCTAAAATGGCTTCCCATCCGAGATGTTCCGCAGCGCGCTTGATTCGCCATCCTATTTCCCTCTCTCCATAATAGGTATGATCTGAAACAATACCGATCCGAACTTGCGCGTGCACACTCCAAGCAATCGCCAAACAAGCCAACAGCTTAAAAAGCATTCCTATCCTCCCAAAGGTAAGGAGGATCTACTTTTTTCCAGGCGATCTTCGAATTGCTTTGTCTCAAAGAGCATTTTCCCTCGATCTAGAACTTCTTTCTCGAGAATGGCAATCCCCCTTTCACTTCCCCATAGAAAACCAAAATTTCGAATCAGGGCTCGATTGATCTCAATTTTTCCCTCTAGACAGTTTTTCTTAAGCAATTGATATCCCTCTTTTCCGACATTGAGCCAGACCGGACCGACAACAGGCGCGAATCGATACTTTTCTTCGAAAAGAGAGGGATCTATGAAATGCGTTAAAAGAACCAATTCTAAAGCCAATCGGCTCCTCAATCGCGAAGGGGGAAGGCTGCAGAGTGAATTCATGAGATTTTTCGTCGGTATATTCGCCTGATTCAGGCTACGGAGCCAGCTGCAATAAGTTTCTAATTGTCTTTCCGTTTGAAGAATTTGCTTTAAGCACAGCCAACTAAAATCAAAAGGAAGAGAGTCTAAAGGCTGAGGATTTCTTTGTCTCCCGACCAAGTGGGTGGACCAACTATTCTGTTCTGGAAAGTAGCAATAACCCAAAATCGGCAAAGCTTCTTGCAAAGCCTCGTGCCTCGTAACCAATCGCGTATTCTTGATCCAATCAATTTCTCGAGCGGTTAAAGAGAGAGGTTGGTTGTAGCAAAGGACATGAAGACATTTCTGAAATAACACCTGATGGCGTTTTTGCATCTCCTGGAAAAGGCCGAGAAAGCTATTGAATTCATTCTCTACATATCTCTGCTGAGTAGGAAGAATGATACTAGCCATATAGTCGCCTCGATTGGCCAGTAGATTGTAAGTCTTTACTTAAAATAGAAGCAAGAGAGCTTTAGAGAGTCTTCGGCAATAAATCTTTGATTCAGTTTGAGGGGATTAACGAGAAAGATATCAGCGTAGAGAAAAAGCAGAGGCGCTGAGACGCAGAGAAGAAATCCGAAAGTAATCAAAATTCAGAATTTCTTCGAGATGTTGTTAATCCTCAAAAAGGAAATTGTTCTCCTGAAATGAGGGAGGTTTTTAAGTCAGTTTCGGTTTCTTTCCCAAAACCTTCCAATAACCTGGGCCGTAATCAATGATCAGCTCTTCGCCTTTGGAAATCGGCCGGAAACGTCTCAATGATCACATGAGGCACTTCTCGACCCTAATCAATATAAGCCATTTTGTACGAGCGTACCCAATTGAGGCCTCAGTTTATAAGAACATCCAATTTTAACATAAAATTAAATTTAAATTTGACTAACAATCATCGCTTTAAAAAAATATAATTTACTTAATTCAGCAAATCTTTTTATACTAAATTGTCCAACAAATAACAACTTAAACTATCATGGCTGCACCACCGATTAATCTCTCTTTTGTAAACTCCAACTATTTTGAACGGATACAGCAAATAGTCTCTTTCCAAGATCGGTTTTTTAGCGAATCATCAAACGTAGAATGGGCAAAAAATGACGCTGGAATTTTAGAGTCTTTAGCGGAGCTTGAAAAGCTCGGCTTTAGCATAGATAAGGAGGAACGAGTGTTGGGTCCTCAGGGACAATCGTGGCCCTCTTTCAACCATCCCAAATTCCCCTATCTCTCTTACGAAAACTTGTTTACCTCAACTCGCTCGGATCCTTTTTACCGTCCCCCATTAGAATTTTATTTATCCAGCGTCTGTCATCTTTTTAATCACACACCGAAATTGGCTTCCGCTGAAGAAAAGGAAGATCAATGGCTGAACGCACCCATGCCAGTTGGTTTAAAAAAGCAGATTTTAATCAGAAAAGGATTGAGTCCGAACGGGGCTCAGAAAAAAATTCAAGAAGCAAGCCAACGATTCTTCAACCAACCGATGGGCCCTTTTCCACAGATCATCTTTGGAGATGAAATGCTCTTATCTGACATGTAATAGGGGCGCTCAATAAAAATCATTGAGTGCTCTTATTTCATAGCAACATTCCATCGCGGCCGTTGCACTAAGAGACTGTTAACCAATTTAGTTTCAGTCGATGTTTTCGGTTCTTTTTCCTTGGAAAGAAAATCCCAAACTTAAGCATTTACTCTTCGCTTTTTCTTTCTACACCAAACCGCACTCTCTGCGCTCTTTTAAGTTTTTTTTGATGAAGTTCATCTAAAAATAAATGCGCTTGCGGATCATCCGATGCTTCAATTGCTTGGATACAAGCATCGAAAAATTCAAGACGCATGTGATGATACTCTTCTTCCCCCAATGTATTTTTAAGATAGGCAAAAACACATTCAACCGTACAGTTTTTTCCTTTTTGCTCTCTTTGCCAAATGGGATTTTGACTCTCTATTTTTTTCGCTCCTGGCAGAGCTAAAAGAAAACGATAAAATTCATTAACAGATTTATCGGAATATGTATTGTCTATCAAATTTTTGATCAAAACGGAATCGACACTTTCCTTTGGAACTTGGAATTGCAACCGTGTTTGATAGCGACCACTCGATCTATCTTGATCATGAAATAATTTCAACCCATTTCCCGAATTGTATAGGTTGAAAATGAGATCATTTTTGGTTGGCTCAATTTCTAATAATAGGACGTGGTTTAATACGCCAAGCGAAATAAATCGAGACTTATTGTTATCCATAAGATCTGTATATATTTCATTTACTGTAGCGTCAGTTAAGCGCTTGTGATCAATTTCTAGTAAAGAAGAGAACGCGTAAATAACGCGTGGATATTTTTGCTTTTTCTTAAAATAATCACAAATAATAGAAATAGCGGCGGGTAACGAAATAAAAGAACCCTTTCTTAATATACTATAAAGAAAATATGGACTACTTAAAAAAGAACTGTCTCCAACAAAATAACCGTTTAGCCATTCCCCCTGAAGTTGATGTTTTACTTCATTTTTTTTTGTAAAGAATTTTCCCCTGCCGTGTCGCTTTCCCTGTTCAAAATCCCCCTCATAACAGTCGCCATTGGCATAGTAGAAGGTTCCCTTGCCTTGTCGCTCCCCTTGTTCATAATCCCCCACATAACGGTTACCATTGACATAGTAGAAGGTTCCCCTGCCGTGTCGCCTTCCATGTTCATAATCCCCCACATAACGGTTACCATTGGCATAATAGAAAACTCCTTTACCATGCGCCAAACCGTCTTGGCTACTCCCCACATAGCTATCTCCATTAGTTAAGTAGCAAATTCCTTGGCCATTAGCTTTATTGTTTTGAAAATCCCCCTCATATCGATTGCCACTGAGATAATAGAACTTTCCTTTTCCGTGCCGCTTCCCTTGGCGAAAGTCTCCCTCATATCGCTCTCCAATGCGATAGTAGAACGTTCCCTTACCGTGCGGTTTCCCGCATTGATATTCTCCCTCATAACGGTCGCCATTGATAAACCAGCAAGTTCCATTGCCATGTCGCTCCCCCTGAAAATAGTCCCCTTCATAGCGGTCGCCATTGTGAGGCACCCGATTAACTAACTCGTCTTCATTCCAATCGTCATGGAGATCATGCTCAGTCCCAATATAATCTCTCTCAGGAGCTAATCGTTCGATTTGGCGTTTACTCCAATAATAAACTTCTGTTGCAGTTGTATAAGCAACAACGCCAGATCCTAAGATGGGTAACACTTGGGAGATAAATGGGAAAGCGGCAGCAGCTCCCATACAGGCAGCCATACCGATGAGTTTTGGAGAGGAAAAGAAAGAACAGATATCCCGAATTTTCATATTTGTTTCTATATTAATTTTTTAATATTATAAATTAATTACAATAAACTTACTACACTGCATTTTAGAGTGTTTAATGGGATGTGGTTCTAAATAACAACCTACAGAAGTGAGTCACGCTTCTCTAAGCGCAAAGTAAAAGAGTTAGATTTTTGAATGTGAGAAAGGCTGCTCGAGGCCGACGGTTTCGCTTTATGAAAAGCATCTAGCTCGATTTTCTTTTTTCACTGTTCTCCAGTCGCTGAGCTCTTTTGAGTTTTTTTTGATGAAGCTCATCTAAAAATAAGTGCGCTTGCGGATCATCCGATGCTTCAATTGCTTGGATACAAGCATCGAAAAATTCAAGACGCATGTGATGATACTCTTCTTCCCCCAATGTATTTTTAAGATAGGCAAAAACACATTCAACCGTACAGTTTTTTCCTTTTTGAGCTCTTTGCCAAATGGGATTTAGGCTCTCTATTTTTTTCGCTCCTGGCAGAGCTAAAAGAAAATGATAAAAATCATGAGCAGATTTAGTTAAATAAGTGCCATCTAACAAATTTTTGATCAAAACGGAATCGACACTTTCTTTTGGAACTTGCAATTGCAACCGTGTTTGATAGCGACCACTCGATCTATCTTGATCATGAAATTGCAACCCATCTCCCGAATTATACAGGTTGAAAATGAGATCATTTTTGATTGGCTCAATCTCTAATAATAGGGCATGGTTTAATACGCTAAACGAAATAAATCGAGACTTATTGTTATCCATAAGATCAGTATATATTTCTTTTACTGTAGCGTCAGTTAAGCGCTTGTAAACAATTTCTAGTAAAGAAGAGAACGCTTGAATAACTCGTGGATATTTTTGCTTTTTCTTAAAATAATCACCAATAATAGAAATAGCGACGGCTGACGAAATAAAACTATGCCTTCTTAATATACTATTAAGAAAGTATGGGCTACTTAAAAAAGAACTGTCTCCAACAAAAGAATCGTTTAGCCACTCTCCTTGAAGTACAGGTTGGGGTACTTGATTTTCTTCTGTAAAGAATTTTCCCTTGCCCTGTCGATTCCCTTCCTCAAAACCCCCTTCATACCGAGACCTATTGGAATAGTAGCAAATTCCCTTGCCATGTCGCTTCCCCTGCTGAAAGTCTCCCTCATATCGACTGCCTCTGGCTAAGCGGCAAGTTCCTCTACCGTGTATCTTACCGTTTTGAACGTCTCCCTCGTAGACAGTCCCATCAACAAAGTGAAACGTTCCCTTACCGTGTTCTTTTCCCTGCTGAAAGTCCCCCTCATATCGAGAGCCATTGCTATAGTACATTGTTCCTTTACCGTGCGGATTTCCGCATTGATAATCCCCTATATATTGATCGCCATTGGCATAATATAATGTTCCATTGCTTTGCGCTCCTTTGAGACACTGCTCTGTCCCAATATAACCGTCTTCAGGTGCAAGTCGTTCGACCCGGCGTTTATTCCAGTAAAAAACCTCTTTTGCAGTTGTATAAGCAACAACGCTAGATCTTAAGATGGGTAACACTTGGGAGGTAAATGGTAAGGCAACAGCAGCTCCCATACAGACAGCCATACCGATGAGTTTTGAAGAGGAAAAGAAAGAACAGATATCCCGAATTTGCATGTCTATTTTCTTGTTATTTTTGTAATATTATAAAATAATAATAGTAAATTTACTACTTTATACTTAAATCAAATAAACGATTTAAAAAAGCAAATAAAAATCTGTTCTAGCTAAGTATTATTTAATGGGATGAAGCTCTAAACAACGATCTAAAGAAGAGACTCAAGCTCCCTGCAGAACGCAAAATAAAGAAAGAGACTTGTGGCCTAGTTTTGCGAAAAGCAATCTAGAATGATTGGCTTTCATCCCTATTTGGTGCAAGATTGGTCTATAAGCAAGGCGATGAAGATGAATGAAGATCTGAAGGTTAAAGAGACTTATTGCGCTTTCTCAAGAGGTTTGTTAGAATTAGGATAAATGGATTGGGGGTTACCCGGTCGGCGCTAGACCTCGGAGAGATCCGGGGTCTTTCGCTTTCAGGCTTTCGCAAAATCAAGAACTTTCTCAAGATCAAATCTCTTTCTGGCTTCACTATTTTTAGGAAAAATTTTCAATCCCTTCTGCAAATAATCTGGGAATTTATGAAATTTTTGCTCAATGATTTTAAAAGCCAGGTTTTCTTCATGAGGTTTTAGTACATGTCGCCCAATTGGATAAGCGATTAAATCAGCGAGCTGCAGCCCTATGCTATTCGCTTTTTTATCTCCAAAGATTAATTTCATAGGACACTGATCTTGCCATGGCTTATTTTTTTCGAGCATGCTAAGAAAGGCTTTCTCTAGTTCCTTGTTCTGATTGTCCATTCTTGATTCAATGACGATATGAGTAGTTCGCCCATTCTGATTCTTTTCCGTAAGAAATCGATAGAGTCGCTCTAGAGAAAATTGTAGTGCAAGCTTGTATGGATTAGCGGGGGTTACGTATTGTTCCTGAAGCAACCTCTTGTCAATACCAGTAGCTATAATTGTGAATGGAGAATCCTTGATCGCCTGGCTCAGAGCTGCCATGAAGAGTCCCCTTTGAGCCTGGCCCTGAAGAAAGTGAAAATCGTCAATTTGCATTCTGATTTTTTTGCTATGAAGAACGGTCATATCATGACCCCAGGTGGCAAACTTAAACCCCTTTATATGCCTAACTACATCTGTGAGATATTCGCGTTTAGAAAAAATGCAAAACGCGAGAACAAACACAGGATAATCCTTATCCTCTAACGAAAGGTCGCCGCTTTCGTCAGCATATACAACGTAATCACTATAATGATTTTCTCTCACTCTACCACGCAGAAATGGGCCATTTTCTCATGGGACAAAATTTTATTGCAATCGATTGGTATGATTTGAGAAATCTGGGCCCGCAATTTATGCTTGATTTGACCAAGTCCAATTAGCTCTAAAAATACAGCAGGAGTCCAAATCCATGTAAAATCCGTGTCTGCAAAGTTGGAGTGATATCGATCCATCTGATCCAAGAACCGTTCCCAATTTTCAACCGCGACAGTTAACTGTTGCCCTTCCCCAACAAAAGCAATGGGAGACAAAATTGAAGTATCAAAAAAGAAATTTTTCGTTGGCTTTATTTGGGGCGTATTGATCGCATTCTCTTCTAATGAATGTATCCTATTGTTAAGGCCAGAATATATTTGTTAATATTAATTCTTAGTGCCTTAGCATATTGTGAAAGCTTTGGCAAATCGGCTTTTGGTTTGGAAGAAGGTTTTAGATAAGCTTGAAGAGCCTTGATGGCAATTTCGTCACTTAAAATACGAAATGAATCGACTATGGTTCTTTCACGATCAAAGATTTTTACTTCATAGTTCCCCATCTTCACAGTTGTTAGTCCAAGATTCATATTTCTCATTCGAACAATTCGGGTATGGGGGCGCTTCGGACTCTTATCCGTGTTGGGAATGGCAATCCAATACTCCCTCATGATCTGATCGGTCAAATGATAATAACAAAGGGCTGAGATGAGACACACCACCCCTCTTGGGATACTCGAAGCAGTCAGCACAAGCTCTTCAAAATCAAGACTGACTCCACTCGAAGCTTCAGCTACCCGATATAGTCCGCGCCCGACTCTTTCAATCAGCCCCTTCTGACAAAAATGGGCAAGCATTCGAGTGGGGATGCCCATAGAGCGTGCCTCAGTAGCCTTAAATATAGGCATTTTCAGAAGCGGTGCAAGAAGATGCTCATATTTAGATTGTTTCATATTTCTATATGTAACAGAGGCACTCACTAAACGTCAATGAGTACCTGTGTTACATAACAAACAAGTGAGCAATTCATTATGCTTAAAAGAGATCCTCACAAATGCGCTGCACAACCTTACCCCAAAGAATGATGCATCCTTTGGGGGCCCTTGATGCTTGCCTGAAATAAGAATCGAACTTGCGATCTTCGCATGACGAACGCTAGGCTATCAACAGATATTCAGCAGGTTATAAAAAATTGACCACTCTCAATTGCCTCCAGAAAGTGCATATCTTTTTCTTTAAGAATACCATTTTCCCGGAATCGACATAAACTTATCAGATCGGTTATATTACCTATTAAATAGGTATACCCATGCTTGAGTATCTTTTTGCGAATAAGAACGTCGAAAAAGTCTTGATGTACTTATGCTTGCATGGCAAAGCTAGCGCGACTGAACTCAGCCGCTCCTTTGATTCAGCTCTAGATCCAATTCAAAAGACATTGCGGAAATTGGAGAGAGGGGGTCTTTTAGCCAGCTTCCTTGAGGGGAGAACGCGGGTATTTCAATGGAATCCCCGTTATCCCTTTCTAGAAGAGATTCAAGCCCTGGCAAAAAAAGCATACAGTTTTTTACCTCCAGATATTCAGGAAGCTCGGTACCAATCGACCAAAAGAAAGCGCCCTCGTAAAACGGGCAAGCCTCTATAGGAATTATGGATTTTTCAAACCCCGATCTGTAAGAACTTGCCTGCTTGATTTACGAGACTCTAAAAAATAGCGGTATTAATGCAGTCTTAGTCGGAGGTGCGTGCGTTTCTATTTACAGTCATAATCGATACCAGTCTTCAGATCTTGATTTTGCAACCTACGAAGAGATGAAACCGATAGAAAAGGCTTTGACAAAACTCGGCTTTAAAAGAACAGGCCGCCAGTTTTCTCATGATCAGTGCCCTATCTCATAGACTTTGTAAACCCTCCCATCTCTATTGGTCATGAAGCATCCCACGAATTCACTACTCTAAACACTTCTGTTGGCTCCTTGCAACTCCTCTCTTTTACCGATTGCGTTAAGGATCGTCACGCCTCTTTCTTTCACTGGGGTGAGGTTCTCGGTTATATTCTTTCCAGTTACGGATACGGTGCTAACCTTTTTTCTTGAGAATCATACTGAGCTTAAAAGTTTTTTCTGTTCAGTAAACATGCCCACTCTTTTGCTGGCATACATCTCAATAACCATAGATAGGTATGGCAAAATATATGGGTATCTGGAAACATCATGAGGTATAAGCAAAGCTGAATTTGAATGGAATCCTACGAAGGAAGCTGCAAATATTTCAAAGCACGGCGTTTCGTTTTTTGATGCTCAACAAGCTTTTTTAGATCCACACCGAATCATTGCTCAAGATTTGCAGCACTCAAAAAATGAAAGCCGGTATTACTGTTTTGGCAAGGTAGAAGGAATGGTTATGACCGTTCGATTTACCTATAGAAATCAAAAGATTCGCATTTTTGGCGCAGGCTATTGGCGAGAAGGGAGGAAAATTTATGAAAAAGAAACGCAAAACTAAATATACAAATACATCTATTGGGAAAATTAAAATCGTTGATGATTTTTTACCCCAACCCAAAGATTTGGTTTTAAAAGAGGAAACGGCAAAGATAACTATTTCCTTAACCAAGTCAAGTATTGAATTTTTTAAAAATGAAGCAGAAAAATATCATACAAATTATCAGACGATGATTAGAAGACTAATTGATAAATACGCTTCACGGTATGCTTAGGGATATATACCCATAAATCAGGTCAATCGACAAATAGAAAACTCGAAAATAAACATTATTTGTGATCATAAACTATTAATACGCCTGAAACAGGAGTCGAACCTGCGACCTTCGCATTACGAATGCGCTGCACAACCTTACCCTAAAGGATGATGCATCCTTTGGGGGCCCCTGATGCTTGCCTGAAACAAGAATCGAACTTGCGACCTTCGCATTACGAATGCGCTGCACAACCTTACCCCAAAGGATGATGCATCCTTTGGGGGCCCCTGATGCTTGCCTGAAACAAGAATCGAACTTGCGACCTTCGCATTACGAATGCGCTGCTCTACCAGCTGAGCTATCCAGGCAAATGGAATGCAATATAGCGTATTCAGGGATGGCTTTTCTCTCAATGCCTTTCTATTAAATTCATCTAAGTCGTTGGTTTTCAGGTATTTTAATAATGAAGTGACTTAAAATTAATGTTTACAAGGAAATGTTTTTATGATAAGATATAGTAAAGAACTATTAGGGTCAGGTGAATTATGGAATCAACTCCAGTTTCAAGTTGTTATAACTTCTTAGTAAATCCTGAAAGTGGCTATGAAGCCGCTATCGCTAAATTGCAGGCGGACGAGGCGAGCAATCCTCAAAATGCAGCCATGGATCAAAAACAAATCGCTTTGTATCAGGAATTAGAGGCGAATTTTAAGGAGCAAGAAAGCGTTGCTGCTGCATATCGGAAATCGGATAACGATCCCAACCTGGCAACACAGCTAAGGATCCTCACTGGTCAGCAACAGACGCTGACTCAGATGATTCAATTGAATTCCTATATTCAAAGTTTGCAGACAGACATGCAAAAAAATCCGCAAGATACGGCTGCAGATCAAGCGAAGATCGAGAATGCAGAGGCGCAACAGCAGTGCATTCAGCAGTTCGAGTCTGCCTGGGAGGCCTATCAACAAACTGGCGAGGGCGCAGATCAGGTCAATGCACTGATTGAAGAGCTTCAGAAATTGAGAGAAGAAAATCCAGATTCTCCTCTTTCAAGCGGCCCTATTTGGGAAGACAGGCAAGCAATTGAGAGCAAATATACTGTCTTTTCTTTCGACGGCCAGAAATATGCCGTAGGTCCTTCTTAAGTTTTTATCCCTGATGTATAATGCAGCGCATGAGTTCAATCGGCGCTGTATTATTAATGGCAGGTGAGGGTCTTCGCTTTGGCGGAGATATTCCAAAACAATTCTTGATGCTCGCAGGAAAACGGGTCTATCTCCATACACTCGATGTATTTTTTCGCTCAAAACTTTTTGATGAAATTGTTTTGGTTTGCTCGGAGGAGTGGACGGTTGAGGTGCAAAAAGAAGTGGGCGAGAGGGCACGGGTGGTGGCTGGAGGGAAAAGTCGCCAAGAATCTTCTTATTTGGGACTGAAGTCTCTCAAGACAGAGATTGTCGTCATTCACGATGCTGTTAGACCTTTTATCACTGAAAAAATTTTAAGAGAAAATATTGAAGGGGCATTGGAGTTTGGAGCAGTGGATACGTGCATCCCCTCTGCTGATACGCTTGTTCAAGTAAAGGACAATGTGATTCGGGAAATCCCCAATCGAGCGGAATTTTTGAGAGGGCAGACGCCTCAGTCGTTTCGACGAGAGTGGATTTTAGAGGCGCATGAGCGGGCGAATGGAACGCAGGCGACAGACGATTGCAGGCTTGTTTTAGAACAGGGACGGCCTGTTCAAGTGGTACTGGGTGACGAGGCCAACATCAAAATTACGACAGAGTTGGATTTATTCATCGCTGAGCAGCTCTTTCGTTTGAGAGTTGGAAATCGCCCGTTTGGAAAAGAGAGTTTGGCGGGCAAGGTCTTTGCAGTGGTGGGCGGGAGCGGCGGAATTGGCGGGGCGATTTGCAGAAAATTGGAGTTGGAGGGGGCCAAAGGAATACCCTTAAGTCGATCAAGCGGTCTCGATTTAAAAAAGGCAGCGTCCATTCAGCCGATCTTTAAACGATTGTATGAAGATTGGGGGCCTTTAGATGGCTTGATCAATTGCGCAGGCAAGCTAGCGGTAAAGCCACTGATCGAGCTATCTCTCGAAGAGATTGAAGAACTTCTCGCGGTCAATTTGCAGGGATTGATTTTATGCTGCCAACAGGCGAGGTTGAAAGAAGGGGCTCATGTCGTAAATATCGCTTCTTCTTCCTTTACGAGGGGGCGCAAAGATTTAGGAGTCTATTCAGGAGCAAAGGCTGGCGTGGTCAATTTTACACAGGCTTTGGCTGAGGAGAGGGCTGATTTGAAGGTCTGGACGGTCGTGCCTCAAAGAACTCGGACTGCGATGCGCCAAAAGGCTTTTCCAGAGGAAAATCCAGACTCTTTACTTGATCCAGAAGTCGTGGCTGAACAGGTGATCGAAATCTTAAAAGATCCTCATAGCACAGGCCTATTACTAGATATTAAAAAAGAACTATCCCATTAATAATAATCTTGACATTTCTATCCTGAATTAAATATAATTTAATGCATGAAAGACAATCAAACTTCTAATTCTTTCTTCTTCTTTTACTGGCCCTGGTGCCAGACTCCTTTCTTTTTTATCTAATTTTTTCACTGCTAGTTATTTTTCCTTCGCTCTGTGAGCTGAAGTGCGTCATTTTTTATTAAAGTTTGATTATGGGCACAATTTTAATCCAATGTGCACCCGCGGATCGGGGGCTATTAGGCGATGTTGAACAGGTCCGTCCTATAGTAGAAAAGCTGGGGCACCAACTAGAAGACTATTCCATTGAATGGATTGCCGATACAAGCGTATCAAGTTTGGCTATTATCGATTCAGTCGGGAAGTGCGTAGCTGCCTCTCGCATCGCTTTAGAGCGAACACAAAATGACCGAGAAGCGATCGGGATCGACTATAATTCAATGGCTCGAAATGGCGATGAATTAGTGATGGCCGTGACTAAGCAGACAAGCGCTGGAATCACCGTCTTGGGTAGCTCGTTGGGGTTGCTCGGGGTGTTTGGAACCAAGCAGGCTTTTCGGTTGGCCACTGGAAGCGCCAAAGGCCTTGTCCAAGCTATCAAGAGAAAAGATGGCGAAGGGGCCTTTCAGTCTGGTCTTCTAACAGCAGTTGGAACGGGATACGTGGTTTTGAGTTTGTCTGCGGGCGTAATCGGTGGCTCGCTTCTCGCTGAAAAACTAGGAGGCGCTCATGTTCCGGCTGAAGTGATGAGCGTGGCCTCTCAAGCTCTCACCATCGCTGGAACGGGAATGTACGCAGGTGTGGCTCTCTATGCATTGGCTAAATTCGGAATGGATGTTTCGTTTGGATATAAACTGAGAAAAGGTCTGTCCAATCCAATTTTATTATTGCGCGATTTGCAAGCTGCGGCAAAGAAAAATCCTGCTGCGTTTGCCAGACGTACAAGCGGGTATCTTGCACAGCGGATAGCCTCTTTAGAAATCGGAAGACTAGGGAATGAAGAAGCTCTGCTCTTGATTGAAGAGGTCGCGAAAGAGAACTTCATGCAGATTATCGGAGATGTGCTTTTATTTTTAGTGGGAGCGATCGGAGTTGCCGCCTTCTTTATCACCGGTCCTTTTTCCTTCGCTCTCTTTTTAGTAGTTGGGATTCTCTGGTTATGTGCGATGGATGATTCGAAGCTGAGCAATCGGGTCCGCTATTTCTTGTGGGAAAAATTGGGCAAAATAAATTTCAAAGCTCAATACGAAGGGGCTCGTTTTGCGATTGATAGATGAACATCAAAAGTGTGAATAGCAAAAGGAAGAGAAAGGTTGTGATTGCGGCTTGTTGACGCCGCGTGAAGACAAAATAGAGATTGATGAGAGAGAGTGTGAGAAGAGCTACCATCATAATTGGAGATTTTCCTATATTTCTCGATCATGCGCAAGTTCCTCTTTTTCTTCCTTCCTATTTATCTCTTCGCTTTTACGGGCACAGAAGAGAATTTACAATCGCTTAAGCCTTGGTTTACGGGACCGCTACTCGCTGGATCTGGCAATGTGACGCAAGTGGGTCATTACAACGTTGAACCCTATTTTTTTGCCACCGCGCGCACTTCGTTTTACAACAACAATTGGAAATCGGAATCGATTGAAACGCTCTGGAATTTACAATTTCGAGTTCCGGTGTGGATTGGACTGACGAAGTGGGCCGATTTCAAAGTGGTTCCAAATTGGTTTTGGAATTATCGGGATCATCAGTCTCAATGGACGCTTGGCGACTGGGCGGCCCAAGTGAGTTTTCAACTTCATCGAGCTCAATTGCCTGAAAAGAGTTGGCTCCCTTCGATTAAATTAATCATTAGCGAAACGTTTCCGACGGGAAAGTACCAAAAGCTCAATCCACATAAACTGGGAACAGATAGCACAGGCCTTGGCACTTGGAGAACAGGATTTGGTCTGAATTTCTCAAAAATTTTTCAGGTTCAAGATGCTCACTTTCTCAATACCGCTCTGAACTTTTCGTATTCAGTTGGTGTTCCGTTTTCTGTGCGAGGCTATAACGCTTATGGCGGTGGAAATGGGACAAAAGGAACGATTCATCCAGAGCACGTCTTTTTAACGACGTTGGCTTTTGAATATTCACTGACGCAGCGATGGGCAATCGCTTGTGATTTGCAGGGAATTTGGCAAAGTTCTACGAGTTTTTCGGGAAGATTGGGAACTGTGCCGTCGCATGATATCAATATCGATCCGGAAGGGATTCCTGCATCGAATGATCGTCTAGCCGCGATGCAATACAGTTTGGCGCCAGCTCTCGAATACAATTGGAGCGATAATTTGGGCTTGATCGGGGGAGTTTGGTTCACCTTTGCAGGTAAAAACAGCTCCCACTTCACAAGCGGCGTCATCGCCCTCAATTATTATCGATGATGAACCAGCTTAAGAAGCCCACCGACCATGAGACATTTCTTCTGTCCATTTAGATAAACGCGCTGCGGCACTAGAAACAGCAGATCGAACGTATGTTAAACCTACAGAAACTCCTTGAGATATGGCAGCAGTAGTGGGTTGAAGTGTACCAGGAGCGATAACTTCTGTTAGAGTTCCGAGTAAGAGAGTTACTTGGCTTGTCTTCCAGATGGCTTCTCCAGCTCCTTTTGGTAGGAGGTAACTTATACCGGAAACGAATACGCTTCCAACTTTCGCAGCTAATCCAACCACATTGAGCGCTACGACGGCTGATAAGCCTAATGCCATCTGATCAGAGGTTGTGCTAGCAAGTGGATATTCTGTGCGAGCCACTGTGTTCACTGCTTCGCGAGCGTAGTTAACGGCTTGACCGACTCCGCCCAAAGTCTGACTAGCAAGTGTGGTCGCATCGCCTGCGCTTTTGCCTAATTCAACAGCGTTTTTTGTCATGAAGACAAAACCGTTGAATGCTTCTTTCGCATCGGAAACGGTGGGGATTCCAACGGATTGATAAATGCCGTAAACGGCTGCGGCGATCAAGGTCCACTTCGCTGTGGTGTAGGCGGCGTTAGCTACGATGCGAGCGCCATTGAGTGTTTTTTGCGCGTAGCTCGCAGCTGTTGAGAGATGTTCCCAAGCAGGTTTTGATGCCTCATTTACTTTGACATCTTGTTTAGTTGGAGCTGGAGTTTCTACATCCAGTTTTGTCGTCTCTAAATTGATTTTTATTGGTTGAATTGCCTCGGCCATAAATCCCCAAATTTTCTTTTTTTGAAATTAAAGAATAACAAAAACAAAAGATAAAAGTAAAGTTATTAAAATTTTTAATCATATTACTAAATTAAATATTTGATTTATTTTGGATCATTTTTTATATTTTCAGGTCTATTTAACAAGGAAATTTGAGATGACCTCCCCGATTCAAGCAAATCAAAATAGTTTTGCAAGATATGAACCTTTCGTTGATGAAGCTGCAAGCGATTCAAAAGAAGAAGAAAAAAATGACCCTGCAACAGAAACGAACAACAAACGGATTGAAACGCTCCTCAGCGGAACTGCGGTCAGTATACGAATGCTTCCGCTTATTGAAATAGGCCTTGATTTGACACCACAGAATCATGGGTATACCACGCTTGAGGGATTGCGATTTCTGGGAATATTTAAAGAGAAGATTCCAAAGAAAAAGAATTCGATTGCAAAAGAGCGGTTTTTTGGAGCGGAGATTTTCTTATTTGAAGGGCCAAAATACCGAATCAAAGGGCGCGATGGAACTGTGCTAGCTGAAAGCAAAGAATTAGATAAAGATTCAAAGTGCAAAAAGACGTGCCGATTAAGCGAAAAACAATTCGAGAACAGTATTCTTAGCTACCTAAATGGGATTTAGAAACAGGAGGAGAACTCGAAGAGCCCTTCTTGAGAGAGATAGCCCGAACCTACGAGAAGATCGTAGCCGAGGTAAAAGGTGGCATGAGTGAAGGGGACACGGAAGGAGAGGCCGCCGACAAAGAGATTGCGAGTGGGATTCATCTCGGTTGTGGAAAAGGGTGTATCTCCGTCAGCAAAGGTGGCTTTGTAATTACCGTTTGAGAGCGGGGTTTGGTTGGCGTAGGCGACTTTTAGCTGCGGCTCGAAGTGTTGGTAACAGGTGGAAAAATAGAGGCCGATTTCAGTGTCGATGAATTGCGCGGCTTTTGAGTCGATGTGGAGATCGAGCGCCTCGGCTCCCGATTCGGTATAGCTGGGCTGGTAGGAGAGGATGTAATCGACATGCGCGTAGGGAGTGATGGCGAGAATTCTTTTGTGAAAGGGGGGCGAAGCGAGGGTGAGGCCGCAGAGAAAACTGTAGCCGTTGTCGGAGCTTCGGGCATTTCGGGTAAGAGTGTCAATTTCGATGGAGCGCTTCGACCGTATTTGGTTGTAGCTCGCGAGAATAGAAAGTTCGGCGAAGAGTGGTGTGTAGAGCGCACCGTAGAGGCCACCTGTGATGTTGTTCAGCCAACTTTGACTGGATGAATTTTTCGCATCGATGAGGCTGTAGGTGTAATCGAGGAGGGCTCCGAGGAGAAGAGAATTTCCGACTTTTCCATCGAATCCGAGCTGGGCGCCGAGGGAATCAGAAGAGTATTCCTCTTGCTGCTCTTCTGCTCTTCCACTGATTTGTAACCAGAGGCAATGAGGTTGTGGAGAAGTGCAGGGTTTTCTTAGATGACTGCGTAAATCACTATCGAGTTGACGGATGGTCGATGCTTGTACGTAGGCGATGGATGCTGAGAGCGAGGGAGAGAGCTGATTGAAGTTTGGATCTGCGAGAAGCGCTTCTGAAACAAGAGCGGTGTCGGAGAGTGGAAAAACCGGAAGTGTAGCGAAACTGGTCGCAGCGCTGAGGGCATTCCCAGAGAGATTCGTGGCGAGGAGTCTCACTTCGACGGTTGTGGGATTGTAGAGTACTTGGTAAAGCTTGGAAGAATCGGTATTTTCTAGACGAGAAAAGGTGCCGATGACTTGTGATGCTTGGATGATTGTCGATTGTGTGCCAGCTGTGTAAGTGCCAGGTTCGGGTAGGATTTGTATCGTTCCATTGAGGATGGCATTTCCAGATGAGACGATCAAATCTGCGTCGCCTAGTCCATTCACTTCTTCTTCAAGAATGCCGTCTGGAGATTGCTCATAGATGGTCACATTTGAAGTGCCGATCGAATTACCAGGAGCAAAAATACCGTTGTTTAAAATTGCACGAAGGGTCCCTGAACCAGAGAGTTTTCCGCTCGGAGAAATGAAAATCGGTCCATGGTAGCTACCGTTGTAAACGATTTCTCCTTTAGCCACGGTGAGTGGTCCTGTCGCTGTCGATGCGCCGGAGAGTGTTAAAGATCCTGTGCCTTCTTTGACGATCGGTCCATCGCCGGTGATTTTTCCGTGGTAGTGGCACGAATTTGCACTTGAAAAGATGAGGGTTTTGGAACCCAGATGGACGGTAGCATTGGGTGTGCTTTCGATGGTGTGAGCAATCGCGTAGGATCCTCCATATTCCGATAGATCGAACATGGTTCCTTCGTTTAAAGTCAGTCTACTTTCTGGATGAAGGGATCCGATTCCTGCAAGGGAAAGAGTTCCTTCTGCGAGAGTGGTGCTTCCGGTATAAGCGTGCGGAGCTGTCAGGCGCAAAGTAGAGGTTCCGGATTTTACGAGTCCCCCTTCTCCACTGATCACTCCATCGTATACGCATCCTTCGTCATTGACCAGGATGAGGGTTTTATTTCCGAGAAGGACGGTTGAGTCGGGGCTTCCGGTTAAAAGGGCTAAGATCGGCGTTTCTTTTTCACTGAGATTAAGCTGACAACTTCGATCGAGTTCGACCACGAGATAGTCGGAGCTGCCATTGAGAAGGTGGAGAGATCCTTCTTCCACATGAAAACTCGCATCGCTATAGCTGCCAATTTGTAGCGATCCTTGCCCTTTTTTTCGGCACAGCTCCCCCTCAATCGAAGAGAGGATGGTGATGTCGTATTGATCCGTATGAAGATAGCTCGAGGGATTGGGAATGGAGATGGCATTTTCAATAGAAAGGGTATTCGCAAATTGGAGAGCACCTCCATCGAGGACGATTTTTACTCGTGGATCTCCGATCATACCACTGGAAGTAAAGCATACGTTTTGCGTACTTGATGCTACGTATTCAATTGAATCTGTTGGACTTGCATGATTTAGTGCATAGGTGAGAGTACCGGGGATATCCTCGGCGGAATTCGAGGTGATAGAAAATACGGTACCGAGGAGAAAGAGTCCATGCCACATCAATTTCGGATTGTATGAGCGAATGCGATTTCTGAAAATATTTTTCTATAACGAGAATTCATGACAAAAATTAAATGGGGTTTGCTATAGAAAAACTGTGAGACATTTTTATCTATTTTTGCTCTCTTCTTCTCTCTTTGCTCTCCCCGAAGGGTCTCACGTGCAGCAAGGGGACATGCAAATCTTTCACAGAGAAAATGGCTTACAGATTGAAGTTGGCGATCGGACGGCGGTCGATTGGAACAGTTTTTCCATCGCCAAGGGGGAAAGCGTCCGCATCCAAATGCCCTCTTCTTCTTCTCGGATGCTCAATCGAGTGGTTGGTGCTGATATCAGTCGCATTCACGGGCGCCTCCAGTCCAATGGCCAGGTTTGGCTCTTCAATCCCAATGGGATATTCATTGGCAAAGAGGCGATCATCGATACGAATTCTTTCTTGGGGGCAGCTTTTGATTTGCTCGGCGCGAAAGAGCCGGGATCGATTGAGTGCTTCGGTAAGATTTTAGCGAAAGATGGCGATGTCCATCTCGTAGCCCGAAAAATTGAAATGCATGGGGAAATCGAAGCGGCAAATGTCGAAATGGGGACAGAGCTTTTCTTCATGCGGGAAGGGCTGAATGAATTCCGAATCGCTTGCAATCCTGAGGTGACTGAGTCCAACCCTTATGCGCATGCAATCCGCATCGACGGGGTAATCAAAGCGGGCAAAGAGGTTCATCTCGAATCGAAACACTCTTTGGAATTGGCTGGCTCGATCGAAGGTCGCAACCTGGAAGGAACGCTGTTTGCTGATGAGATTTTGTTGAAAAAGGGCTCGTTGATTGATGCGCCCGAATCTCACTTTTTAATCGGTGGAAGCCGAGGCGGTAAAGATGACTCAATTCCTCACGCTTCTTACACTTGGATGCAGCCGGGTGCTCAGATTGACGTTTCTGGCTTCGATGGGAAAGATGCAGGTTCCGTGATTTTGTGGGGAACAAAAGGGGTCTTCTTCGAAGGGGCGATCAAAGGGACGAGCGATGGTATTGGCGGATTTGTCGAGGTTTCGGGAAAAGAGGGAGTTTTGTGCCCAGGCTACGCCGATCTTCGCGGAGGCAAACAATTCGGGACTTTTCTGATCGATCCGATCAACGTCACGATTTCTACAAGCCCCATGACAGCGGGCGTCGATTTGACAACGACTCCCGTCACCTGGCCCTCTGCTTCAACGGCTATTATTAATAATACCAGCCTACAAACTCAGCTGGAGGCAGCTAGCGTTTTCATTGATGCGACATCAGGATCTGGAGGAACTGGAACGATTACTTGGAGCACAGGGGCCGATGTTAGTTGGGGTGCGAATACGAGTTTGAAAATGCAAGGCACCACGATTAGCCTTGGCTCATCCATTACAACAACATCGACGGCAACAACTCCTATTTCAGTGATGGGAACAGGAGCCATTTCTTTCAGTAATTCACTCGCTATAACCATCTCTGCAACGGGTCAAGCGGGTCAAAACGCCGTCAGTATCGTGACAGATGGAACATTGACGGGTGCTTACATCGGATTTACGCTTGCGACCAACGTAACGATTGGGGCTAGCACCATGCTCGGGAATATCTATATCGAGGCAAAAGCCGGCCCAACTGGATCGCTGGGAGTCAGTATTCCTTCCGGCACGATTCTAGCAGCTTCGGGAACCACAGCCACGATTGTTGCGACAGGCGCCACAGCGAATCTTGGAAGCGTCGGAATGACGATGTCTGGCGGAGCGATTACCTTAAACTCCAATGCAACCGGGATCATTCGCGCTCAAGGGGGCATCAGTCTCAATAGCAATGGCAATAGTTACGGTTTTAATAAATCGGGCGGCACGATTACCTTCAACACAAATAGCACGTTGATTTTTGATCAATGCAGAGGAGGTGGCAAGGGAGCTAATGGAGGGAACAATAATGTTGCTATTCGCTTTGGTGGCAGCGGGATTAACACGTCAGTTTCAGGGGCAGCTATTTATTTCAATGAAGTCTGGGGAGGGGGAACCGGAAATTCCCAACGGAATTATGGCCTTTGGATTCAAGATAACGCAAACTTATCTGCACCCATAATTGCTCTTTATCCCGGAGGCAGCCTCGGGCCTGCAAGCGGTCCTATACGGGGGGGAAATCCTGGCACCGTATCCAATCCGACAGGATCAGATAATCACGGCATCCACCTTTCAGGAAACTCGTTTACAACCCCTCTCTTAGGATCAACAAGCAATCCGAATGTAATTACCTTAGAAGGGGCGGCAGGCGTTGGAGCAACAAACTCGATCGGCATAAATATTGCAGGGCCGGGCCAAGTTCAAACTGCGGGTAGCGGCACAATTTCTCTAACTGGTACCGGCGGAGGCGGAGCTTCTTCAGTCAATAACTGCGGCATTGTCATCACCGATACTGTTTCATCCAGAAGTGGGGCTGTGATTGCAGTCAATGGCAACATCACCCTGACAGGAACTCCCGGTACTGGGGCGACCGATACGATCCGCGTCGCCAATACAGGAATTCTCCAAAGAACTGGAACAGGGACTTTGTCGCTAACAGCAACAAGCGGAAATATCGCGATTGGGGCAGCTACCATCTCAGGGGGCAACGGAGCGGTTGCGTTTCAATCTCCTGTTGTTTTAATCGCGGCGTCCACCTCGCTCTCTTCTGCAGGTTCGATGACGTTCTCCAGTACTTTAAATGGTGCTTTTGCCTGTACGATCAGTGGGGGCGGAGCCATGGCTATGAATGGCGTAGTGGGTGGCACGACCCCTTTGGCCTCTTTTACAGTGAGCAGCAGCTCCACTTTCAGCAATAGCGGGAATGTAACGGCGACGGGGGCAATTGCCATCACTTCATCAGCACTCTCTATTGGTTCTACTTGGAACGGCAGCGCGATCACCTATACTGGACCGGTCACTCTCACTGGAACAACTAGCGCCACAGCTTCGAGTGGTTCGATCCAATTCACCAGTACCATTAACGGAGCTCAGAGTTTAACTCTTTCCGCAGCGAGCGGCGGTGTTTCTTTAGGCGGTGTTGTCGGCGGTTCGGTTAATTTAAGCAGTCTGACTGTTTCCAGCAGCAATACCTTTAGCAATAATGGCAATATCACGACTACAAATGCGATCGGTATCACCTCGTCAGCCCTTACGATTAATTCAACTTGGAGCGGATCGGCGATCACTTATACGGGTCCCGTGACTTTAAATGGAACAACAATTGCCACCGCCACAAGTGGCTCACTCCAATTTACGGGGACGATTAATGGTGCTCAAGGATTAACTCTCTCCGCAGCGAGCGGCGGCGTTTCTTTAGGCG
>JBEHXF010000016.1:0-40133 GCA_048498835.1 Chlamydiota bacterium
CGCCCATTTTAACCAACACAACTCATTTGGCCGCGAAGTCCATTTCTTCCAGCAAACAACTCTGCCTCTCCTCGATGAGCGCTACACCGAGCTCACTCCCGGTCCTGACGGCAACGGCAGCCTCTTCGAAAGACTCGTCCAGTCAGGCCTTCTCGATGCTCTCGAGCAGCGCGGCATCACGACCCTTCTCATCATTCCGATTGAAAATCCACTCGCCGATCCAGCCGATCCGCTCTTCATCGCGCACCACCAAAGCCGTCAAAACGACATCACCATCAAAACAATCGAACGGCATCCGGGCGAGCGCATGGGAGTCCTCGTTCAAGAAACCGATCACATCGGCGTCGCCGAATACATCCACCTCACCGAAGAGCAGCTCTCCTCAACCGACTTTCGCTACGCCTACATCGGCCAAATCGCCGTCTCAACCGCCTTCATCCGAAAAGCTGCACAAAAAAAACTGCCACACCACTGGGTCCGTAAACAAGCACCCCTCGCAGGCCGCATCTTCTCCGTCTGGAAGCGCGAGCGATTTCTCTTCGACGCCTTTTCCTCCGCCACTCGTACCGAGGCCATTTGCTATCCTCGCCAAATTTGCTACGCCCCCATCAAAGGCCCAGAAAACATCGAAGCTGTTGAAACCGCTCTTCGAACCAAAACCTCCTAATGCCAGAAAGAGGAACCCTCCGTCTCATCGTCGATGCTCCCACCCTCCAATCCCCCCTCTTGCCCACCCCTCGTTGGACCTGGTGTCGCACTCATCGCCTCCACCTCCAATTCGCCATCGGCCTCATCGGCCTCACCACTACCATTTACCTCGCCTTTCATGAACGAGAACCCCTCATCCGTCGCCATTCCCTCTCTCTCTCCATGACCGCACTCGCCGGCGCGACCATCGGGATCATCGCCTTTTCTGCTCTCACCCTCTCTGGCCTTCGCTGCTTCTGCCCCCAATTCGTCCAAGCCGAACGCGAAACCCGACGCTAGGTCAGTGTCTGTCAAAATAATTTTAAGTGACTTGGAACGACACAAAACTCCAAAAAAATTGGAGTTTTGTGATAAAAAGGTGCATTCAGACAGTTCAAGAATGGGGAAGCTCAGGATCGATTAGGTCCCTTCTATTTTTTCCTTCTTCTCCCTCTTCAGAAGGAGCACTGGGCGCTGTGTTTTGAGAGCCATTCATGTATGCAAAAACTTTTTTCTATTTTTCCTTGCGAAGATCTGATTTTATCTCTTCGATTCTATTTTTAAGATCAATAATGTTGCTGCTGCTCTGCAGCAATGGCAGGATTTATCAACTATTCTGAGCAATAAGTAAGAAATCAAATGGGATTGAGACCCTTAACAATAGGTTCATATTGAAGAGTTCCTTGGCGCATTTTGGCAATAAACACCTCTAAATGACGAAAGAAAGCATTATCCACGTTTCGATTCCATCTGCGCTCTGCTAGATTAAATACAAACTCCACCTGATTCTGTTCAATAGCGCAAGAGAGCAAATGAGAGAAAATTTCTCCGGTTGTTTCGCCTACAGAGAGTCTATTGAGAAGATCAATTGCTTTTTCGCTGTATGCGAGCCTGGTTTGTGGTAGAACTGTTGGATCGTTTGCTTTAATTAGGCAATGTTCGATAAAGAGAGGACAATCATTTTCAAATTGATGAAATAGTGCAGATGCTAGGGGCCAATCAGATATTCCAAGATCTAAGCAATTTTTCGCCCATTGAACAGCTTCTTCTCGATTGAATGAAGGATCAATTTCAAGAGCCGAAAGTTGTGCATTGACTTCTCCTGACGCCTCTACTGTGGAACAATTCTTAAAAATCTGTAGAAAGCTCTTAGCCCGTTCTACCTCTCCGCAATTATAGATTAGATGGTGGAGTAGCTTTTCTGTGGAATTGAACCGTGCTTGATTGCTGTTGGAAGTGGGATTTTCTGTAAGTACATTTTGAACAAAGGAGGCATCTACGGGTAATTTGAGAAGCGAGATGAAAAGAGCTTCTTTTGTATATCGGGCATCTCTTAGTTGAAAGAGGGCTCCTTGATTCCCAAAGTAATAAAAAATCATTCTGAAGGGAAGGAGAGCCACCGTTACAATATGAGATGCGAGTTCATGAAATAAAAAGGGAGCATTTTGGTGTGCTTGGCATCCTAGGGAATAGATTGTGTGGCGAATCAGGTCAATAGGTAAGAGTACAATAAGAGAGCAAGTAACGCTTAAGGGAATGATTAGATACTTGATGAAAATACTGTGTGTTAGATAGGCAACTTGGTGAAATTGTACAAGAGCCTTTCCTGATAAGGAGTCGATTGAAGTCGAAAAGTTTTGAGGTGCTGGGAGTTGTACAATTGATGCCATTTTAAAATTGCTTTTTTAAGGAGAGAGAATATGGCTTAAGGAGCGATTAGAAATCTAGATAATTAGAGAGAATAACCATAGTTGAGTGGGGTCTGATTGACTGCTGCCATGTGTACCTCCTCCTAAAATGGGGCGCCATCTTATAGGATAGTAAAAATTTTATGCAATGATTCATCGCATGCTGTGTAAGCTAGGACAAAGGATTTAATGGATACTCGTAAAACGGTTGCATATCCTGTCCCTTCTTTTCTCCGCATAAATCTCACCTAATCTATTCGTGAGGGCAGGATTGTGGTGTATAAAAATTTATTGTTAAGTCAAGGGTAGGCTTATGCGCTATGCGCTTGGGTTAAGCTGAACGCGAAACTCGCAATTTATTTTGAAGAAAATGAATTCCTTACAAAAAGCACCCAAATTTTACAAGTGGGTGCGTTTTGTCTAAAAAACGGAGGCTAAAAGTTGTGAATGCTCTTTTTCTCCCGAAGTTGCTAAAATAAATCCCATAAGGTGGATCGTCTATTAGAAAATCTGGTATACTCTCACGAAAGGACATCTATGAGTTTTCAATCCGTTAGCGCTCAATTTTCGGCCCCTCTCATCCCTCCACAAGCTAGCCCACAACCTAGTTCTGGGCGTTGCTGGCGCCATATCCAAAGTTGCCGCGCCTATCCAGAGATTACAAAAAAGCATCTCCTCGTCAGCTTCCTGGGATTTTGCGGACTTGCCGTCACCGTTTCTATTTACTTTGCAGGCCCTCCAGCTGTACGAGAGAATCACACGTGGTCGAATTTAGTGGTTACGGTGGGGGGAATTGCTTCTGCATTGTCTACTTTTATGCCGTGGTGTTTTTTCTCTGATGAGATTGAAAGGGAACGATTCGCAGCTTTCTATCGACAGAGGCTCGAAGAGGGACAGCGCCTTTGGGAGATGCAAAAAGTATGATGAAAGAGCTCAGAACAGTTAACGGCAATTCTCCCATCACAAGTCCGCTTTTAGCTAAATCGCCATTGAAAGGGCGCTGCTGGAGTTGGCTCAAAACCTATCGAGCTTCTCTTTCCATTGGACTGGGTCTCGCAGGGGTGGCAGCCTGTTTTAGCCTGCTCTTTGTCGGCCCCAAAAAAGTTCGAACTGTTCATACAATAGAAAACGGAGTAACTTTTATGGGAGCTGTTATCTCTATTGGTATTCTCGCTTATGGTCTTCTCCGTTGTCGAAGACAGTCTAGAGATGCTGCACTGGAAGGAGGTTGTCGATGAAAATCTGTTATCTAGGCGCTGGAACATGGGGCATTGCTCTCGCATCGATTCTCGCTCAAAATGGCCATGATGTGACCATGTGGAGTCGTGAAGAGAACACGGTAAAACTCCTGCAGAAAAATCGACAGCATCCAAAACTAAGTGGTTACACCGTCCCGGATAATATCCACTTTACTTCGGATCTCAAGCGCGCTCTTCGCGAAGCTGATGTCATTGTCGAAAGCGTTACCTCCAGCGGCATCCGACCCGTCTTCGAAAACATCGTTAAAATGGGCGAGATCCAGGTTCCCATCATCATCACATCAAAAGGGATTGAACAAGGCACGGGCCTCTTACTGCCAGAAGTGGTTTCCCAAATTCTCGGCGTTGAAGAGAGCCCGCTCGTCGGCTGCCTTACGGGACCGAGCCACGCAGAAGAGGTGATTCACAACCTCCCCACCTCTATTGTCTGTTCAGCCTACGATCCCGCTGTCACTAAACTGATCCATGAACTCTTTACAACGCCCACTTTCCGGATCTATCCCAATGCCGATATGCAAGGAGTTTGCTTCGGCGGAGCGATGAAGAATATCATTGCGATCGCTTGCGGCATTGCCGATGGACTTGGATGTGGAGATAATACGAAAGCCGCCCTCATGACTCGAGGTCTGCATGAAATTAAAAAACTCTCTGTTGTGAAGCATTGCAAACCAGAAACGCTCAATGGCCTCTCTGGTATGGGCGATCTTTGCGTCACTTGTCTTTCGGTTCACTCGCGCAACTATCGACTTGGTCGGCTCATTGCTGAAGGACTTTCACCAGAAGGGGCTCGTCAGAAAATCGGCATGGCCGTCGAAGGGATCTATTCTTGCGTTTCCGCTCGCGAACTCGCGCGCAAACACCACATCCCTGTGCCCATTACCGAAGCGACCTATGCGATTATCTATGAAGGACTCGATCCACGCGAAGCGGTGAAAGCGCTTTTAACCCGCGCGATCAAAGAGGAGCATCTCTAGGTTGAAACGCCTCTTCTCTCGTAAAGCCATAGTTATCATCTATGTCAATTGTAAATGAAATGGCATCTTCTAAATATTGAAACCAGTTTTTAGCCTCTTCGTTTTTTAGCTTCTCAGGTGCATCCACTCTTTTTAATGATGCGTGTGGAAGAAATCTATTTGGAAATTTTTGAATGTTCGGACAACCTCTTAAATCTAATTCTTCCAGCTTTTCAAATTGTGAAACGGCTTTTGGAAAAGTCGTTAGAAGAGTGATGTTTTGCATAGAGAGAATTTTGACATTTAGCAAAAGCAAATTTTTAGGTAATTTTGGAATGGGGTTTCTATCTAAAATCAAATGATAGAGCTTTTTAAATTTTTTAAGCCATAAAGGAACTGTTTTCAATTCGTTCGAAGATATGTTTAGTTTTTTTAAATTTTTGAAGCGACGAAGTTCTTGAGGCAGTTCTTGTAAACCTAGATTTGTTAGATAAATCATTTTAACTTTTCCCAAATGAACTTGGTTCTTCGGATTATTTAACCAGTGCCGGATCTGGGATGGATCGGCGGTTTCAGATGGAAGAGTAGGGATCTCTTCTTGAGGAGGTATTTCCCCTCGTGGTTTATAGCGTGTGGGATCGAGTAGACATGCCCGTAGTTCGGGCCAAACCTGGAACAGTGCTTTATTTGCGAAAATAGAGTCCTTGGCGGGGAGAAAACTAACATAAGTATACTGTTTTGCGACCTGTCTCGCATAGGATTCGGGAAGGGATCTTAAGGTAGCGTAGATTTCGTCGATTTGCGGAAAGAGCTCACGAGCCGTGGCTTCCATTTTTTTAGAGGTCCGAAGGAGGGAATGTGCATCGGCAATCGATAAATTTTCTAAGCTAATTCCAATAGTATCATCGGGGTGTGCCGTTAAACTAGATGTAATTGTCATGTTAATTCCATTTAGTTATATAATTAATATTATTAGTTATATAATTAATATTATATATAAAATTAACTTTAAAATAAATGGATAACAATTAATCTTAAGTAATTGATATTTAATGGCTTATTTAAATATCGGGCTAGGAAATGATAAGGAATTGATCTTTTCGGAGGTATTTTCCCCGATATCCCAGATTTGAAGCTGGTTTTCCTCGTCCAAAATGAGGGCTTTGGAGCCAAGAAGGTCGTACTGGGAACGATTTCTAGAGAGCTCAAATTGATCGATCTGACCCACATGTTTTTCTTTGGGCTTACTCAAATCGATCGAGATTGTGATGAGTTGATTCCTACCACCCCTTTGAATTGCTAGAATTTTTTTTCCAGACCAATCTAGACTCCAGATTGCATTTCCTTGCAGTGGCAGTTTTAAAATAGGTTCATTCGGGTCTTTAGAATGATCAAAAATAGAAATCAGCGCCTGTTGATTATGAGTTGCAATCGCGAGAATTGAAGGATTAGATGGATCGAATGCAACTGCGGTGATTCGATCTTCTAAGTTTATTCGAACAAGCGAAAGTTCGTCCGTCTCATTTGGCAGAGAGATATTTTTAAAGATTGTGACTGTAGAATGATAACCTAGGGCAGCGATATTTTTTCGATTAGGAGAGATTGCAAAAGAAAAGACCGTAGGATCGATGTCGGGCAAGTCATGAATCAAATATTCCCATTGATCATTTGCAGACTTCAGTGAAGCCCGAAAGATTTGTCCCCTCATTGTTCCCGCAAAAAGATGGCGCTGAGTCAGAAGCAGAGCGCTGATAGGTTGGGTTGCCTTCTTGGAAGTGATCAGTTTTCGTTGGTGAAACGTAATCCCATTCTCTAATGACCAAACATCGATTTTCCCATCACCAAAGCCAACGGCGAGCAAAGAACCATCTGGACTAAAGGCGCAAGTATTAATCGGATTGTTTTGGTAATCTTCATAATAGACGAGGCTCCGGTTTTCCCCCGTTTCTAGATTTCGCAAGAACAGTTGCCCTTCCTCTATCGTTGCTAGAACGTTAGTAGAAGAAAATTGAAAAGGGCAGATTTCGCAAGTACTCTCAAGTTGAATGGTGCTTTTGCAGACGGGATTGAGCTCCATTTTTTTGATCGGACTGACAAAAGATGGGGGAGCGGGAGGAATACGCCCTTTCTCGGGGGTCGGAGCTAAAACCTTCGCTTGAGGTGGACGCATGCCTAACCCGTTTCGAAGCGCAGCGGTGAAGAGGGACGAGACTGTGCGATCAGCCTGAAATTGGGCTTGCGTTCGATCGCTCTTTTTTCGAGAGGGCATTCCTCGGTCAGGGAAGTATTTAGGAGGAGCGTCAAAAAGTAAAGGGTTAATCATTTGTTTCCTTAGCGAAGTGTTTTATCTGGGAAAATCAACGGATCAGTTGTCTTTTCCATTACTTTTTTCCAAATCGTAACAACACCTGCCTCTTCTTTGGGTAAATAGCCCAGCGTGACAAATCGCGTCCCTTTTTCTACGTTCCAAAATCCTAATAATTTTTGATTCGGGACTGTATGTACAGAAGGAGAGCCTATTTCAACGCCTGCATCTGAACAGGTGATCGGAATTTCTCCGATTTGCCCATTCACGCGACTGCAAAATTCAAGATGCCCTGCTTCTTCCCATTTAAGATCGGTAACTTGATCATTCACGAAAGCGTGAGTAAGGACCTGTTGGGTAGAAATTCGATAGATGAAAATACACCCTTCAGTGCCGAAGTTTCCTACAGCAAGAAGGTCGGGATCTGTGGGATGGAATGCAGCCGCTCGGTAGTTACCATAAGGCGCTACTGTTGTAACTGTTTTTTCTGTTGCTTTATCGAGGATCAGAATCCCTTTTCCAACCAATGCTACATATTTCGATTCCGGTGAAAAAATGATGTTATTGGTCTCCTGCCTTGGATATCCACTCTCACTTACATTTTTTCGATAGGAATCGGTATTGGTCCAATAAAAACTATTACCTCCGCCATAAATCGATGTGCCGTCGGTTGCAATTACGCGTGGAGAGAAAAGTGCTTCACATTCCTTCTCTTTCACGAATCTAAACTCTAAAACGGGAGGTTTTTCTTGCTCTTTCTCATCCGTCTCAAAATCGGAATCGGTGAGATTTGCGACTAAAGCAGACAAGTTAACCGAATCATCGGGATTAGAAAGGAGGATTTCCTCTCTCAAAATTGGCTCCTCGGGCAAAGGATCCCGAAAGCCGAATTCAAATTCTTGGAGATATGTTTTTTGAAGTGTAAAATTGGGCGTTACATAGGGACGATCGCATAAAACGAGCAATTTTTTCCCGCAGGGAGTAAAGCTCGCCGCAACCAATCGATCTTTTTCTTTCGGCTTAATTTCTCCCGCAATCTCTTGAAGGCGATCCATTTCCCGAACAACAACCTTACCATCGGCAATCAGAGCGATCCATTTGTTATCAGGGGAAATCGCAGCCTGATTCAAATGAATATCATCCGCTATACCGGAAACTTCAATTCGATCTGTTTGCTTTAAGTCAAAAGAAACCAAATTTTTCTGTTCAGATTTCGTAGGTGGATTGACTCGATGCAAATGAGGGTAGAGAATACTTTCACTGCCTAAGCCGAGTATTTGTCTTAAGCGGTGAGTCAATGGATTGTTTAACGGAGCCTCTACTCGAAGAGCTTCGGTTGCAGAAGGAAGGTCTGTTCGTTGAACCATTGATCGATATCTATTATGAAAGGAAGGGGTAGATGAAGCCATTCTTATTCCTTAATTATAAGCTTGTTCTATTATACATGTTTAGTTTTTAAAATTATATAATTGATTTTGATTAATTATTCTTAAGGTAGTATGAGAAAATTTTAATGGGATGTGTGATTTTGGATCGGGCTAAGTTTATTCCTGTTGTGACCGCGCAAGAGATGAGTCGGCTCGAAAAGTGGGATATTCACCAAGGGGCAAGCCAAGAGGCCTTTATGCTTCAGGCGGGCAGGCGCGTCGCCGAAGCGGTGATGAGGCGAGCGCCTCCTCAAAGCTCCATCCTTCTTTTGATCGGCAAAGGAAACAACGGTGGCGATGGGTATGCCGCAGGCATCGAGCTTTTAAAAAAGGGTTATCCAGTCTCCGCCTTCATTCTTTATCCCACTAATCACTGCACTCCACTCAATCAAAAGATGGAAGCTCTCTTCCGAAAGACGGGCGGACAGACCAGCGACGATTTTACTGCCGCTGATCTTGTGGTCGACGCTCTATTGGGCACTGGCTTTCAGGGGCCATTGGAACCTCCTTTACAAATCGCAATTTCCATGGCCAACTGGTCGGGTAAACCGATTCTTTCAATCGATATCCCCTCCGGTCTCGACTCAACAACAGGAGAAGGACCTGGCGCGATCATAGCGACAGAGACGATCACGCTCGGTCTTCCTAAAATCGGCTTTTTCCTACGAGATGGCTGGAATCGAGTCGGCACGCTCCGAATTGAATCGTTCGGCTTATCCGATGAGGCAATCCTTCAAGCTAATCCAGTCGCTTGGATTCCCAAACTCGAACATCTCCACTTACCCCCGATGGAGCGAACGCAACACAAATACCAGCGAGGATTCGCTGTTGGCTTTGGGGGTTCCAAAGAATATAAAGGCGCGCTAAAACTGAGCGGTCTTTCGGCGCTTCATTCAGGCGCCGGTATCGTCAAGCTCTTCACACTCGAAGACATCGGACCTACAGCAAACGAACTCATTTGCCAAATCTGGAACAATTCAGCATGGGAAGAATCCCTAGCAAAAGCGCAATCGGTCTTTATCGGTCCTGGCCTTGGCCGCAAACCGGAGGCCAAACAATGGCTCCAGAAACATCTCAGTTTTATTCAACAGCCAACCGTCATCGACGCCGATGCCCTCTTTTTTCTGCCAGAATTAAAGCATTGGCCCAAACACACCATCATAACACCCCATCAAGGTGAAATGGCCCACCTGCTTGGCAAGCCAGTCGATCACGCCGCCTGTCAAAACTATGTTGATCATCACAACATTACGCTCGTTTTGAAAGGAGCTCCTACCTTTCTCTTTCATAAAAACCAATTGCCGATCATCATCCCTCGCGGAGATCCAGGCATGGCAACCGCAGGATCTGGCGACGTACTCACCGGCATCATCGCCGCGCTCCTTGCGCAAAGCAAAAGTCCCTTTGACGCCGCTCTTCTCGGCATCGTTCTGCACGCTCTCTCTGGCGAGGTCGCCGCCCGCGTCAAAACATCCTATGGTTACTCCGCCTCCGACCTCATCGACTTCCTTCCCGATGCCATGCGAGCCCTCCTAAAATAACCCACCAAGAGAAGAACCATCATCTACGCGAAGCAGCCGTGCCCGAGCCCGTGTGCGTGCCCGTGCCCGATTCGAAAAAACTCACCACAGCTAGATAATCAGAAAGAGTTAACGCAAAGACGCGGAGACGCCAAGACGCAAAGAAAAGAAACGGAGGCGCAGAGGACGTAGAGAAAAGAATAACAAAGATCCGCACGAAACGTGCGGGCAGGATCGCCGCCAAAGCGGCGACAGGATGCGGGGAAGTCCCGCACCCCAAAAAATCAAACACCGAGAGCACCGAGAAAAAAGAGAGAAATAGTAACGCGAAGCGGCCGAGCCCGAGCCCGTGTGCGAGCCCGAGCCCGATGGGAGGGACGGAAGGCTTCCCTTCGCTTTCATGAAATATTATGCAAACGTTTGGGTAATTTCGGGCACGGGCACGGGCACGGGCACGAAAAAAAGGGGGTTAAACGGATGCTGGCAGCTGATGATAGGTTTTGTACCAATCGATAAAGCGAAGGATCCCTTCTTCTAGCGGGACGGCTGGATGAAAATTGAGGAGGCGAGCGCTCTTCTCAATGTCGGCAAACGTCTCGGTTACTTCGCCAGGTTGCATCGGGAGTAATTCTTTGATCGCTTTTTTGCCGAGAGCTTCTTCGAGTAGTTGAATGAGATAGAGAAGATCGATCGGGCGGTTGTTTCCGAGATTGAAGATTTCGCACGGAGCGCTGAGATCGAGCGCGGCAGCTGTGCCCTGCACAATATCGTCGATGTAGGTGAAATCGCGCCGCATCAAACCGCGATTGAACACTTGAATGGGCTTTCCTTCACAAATCGCACGTGTAAAGCGATAGTAGGCCATATCGGGCCGACCCCAGGGACCGTAGACGGTGAAAAACCGAAGAGCAGTGACAGACAGGCCATAGAGATGGTGATACGCATGAGCCATCACTTCGTTCGCTTTTTTTGTTGCACCGTAGAGATTAGCTGGATAATCGGTTTTATCTTCCACGCTGAACGGAATTTTCTTATTGAGTCCATAGACAGAAGAAGAAGAGGCGTAGATCAGTTTGAGGCCTGGATAAAAGCGGCAAGCCTCGAGAATGGAGACAAATCCTTGTAGATTGGAAGCCACGTAATCATCGGGATTCGTGAGTGAGTGGCGTACCCCTGCTTGCGCGGCTAGATGGACAACGTGAGAGATTTGATGGCGGAAAAGAAGATCTTTTAAAGAATCGGTGTGGCAGATGTCGCCATGAACAATGGTTACGCCCTCTTTGGCCAATTCCTCCTGGCGCGCCTGTTTAAGAAGAGGATCGTAATAGCTATTGAAATGATCAAGGCCGATGACAAAATCGCCGCGCGATTTTAAAAAGCGCGCGAGATGGTATCCGATAAAGCCCGCAGCACCAGTGACAAGAATTCGTTTCATTTAGCTCTTGTTCGCATAAAAAAAGTTGTGATATACAAGGTACGCAAAAGTTACTAACCCCATTGTAAAGATCGGAATTCATATTTGCATGGCTTTTTTTCGACTCATCTCATTGTTTAGCTTATTCGCTCTGTGCTCGTGCGGTGCTCCCTATATGGGGAAGGACTTATTTGGCGCAGATGAGTTTGTCATGGATTCATACCGAATCCGCGAGGGAAAATTTTCCATTCTGGAAATGGAGGGATTTACTCCCGAAGAATTAGATGAGGCTCTCCTCGATGAGTACAAAGATACTGTTGAGAATGGAGATGTGCTCCAAATAGCCCTCTATCATCCGAAGCGCTGTGATATTGTTGAAGCAGTGAACGCCATTGGGAATACCGTTGGTTTTCAAGTCGCAAATGGCAGGGTGCTCCTTCCCGATCTTCAAGCTGTTGAGGTAGCGGGGCTCACATTGGAAGAGGCGAGGGAAAAAATTCAATCTCGCTACAATAGTCAAATTCGAGATACAGAGGTATTTCTCGCCTATAAAGATCGGATGGAGCGCCGCGTTAGCCTGGCGGGACTCGTAGCGATGCCGAACGTGCCCATCAACGGAAAAATGCGCCTCTATGACGTCCTCTCTTTGGCTACCATCCCTGTGGATGCGAATCTCTTCAAAAGCTATGTAGCAAGAGATGGAAAGCTGCTTCCGGTGGACATGCATAAGCTCCTGATGGAAGGGGATATGACCCAAAACATCGTCATGCGCGGAGGCGATAAAATTTACATCGCAGATCCTGCAGCGGCGAGTTTGATGGTGATGGGTGAAGTAGGATGCGAAAGAGTCATGGCCCTACCGAACGGCTCGATTTCTCTTCGCCATGCGATCGCAGCAGCAGGCGGCATCCCCTACACAGGTGATAAATCTTATATTCAAGTGATTCGCGGCAGTATTTGTAAGCCCAAGATTTATACTCTCAGTTGGGAACATGTGATTCATTTGCCCAACGATAGTCTTCTTCTGATGCCAGGCGATATTGTCTATGTAGCAGCCAAACCCATTACTGAATGGAATCGCTTTATTTCCCAGCTTATCCCCAGTTTCGGCGGCCTTGAGGCTGTGAGCAGTGGATGTGGTAGCTTGGGAGTTTTCATCCCGTGAGCTATCCCCCCTCATCAATTGATCCCTATGAGCGCATTTTCACTCTTGAAGATGTGCATGCATTGATTCTTTCGATGAAGAAACAGCTATTGAGAGCTGCCATAGTAGGACTTGTGTTGGGAGCTCTGTATGCTTTGCTGAAGCCAGTTTGCTATACGGTAGAAGCTTCTTTTAAAGAAGCGATCTCAAAGTCGGGGCAAGAACACGCCATGAAAAATTTTTTAATGGGTTTCAGTCCAAGCGCCGACTCTCAGTCGATTTACTTGATGAAATCGAATCTCGTATTGAAAACACTGATTGAAAAACATGGAATGCAAGCCCAAGTCATACAAGGGACGCTTCCCTTTCGGATGTATCGAAGAATATGGGAAAATTTCAGGACTAATTTAGGCTCCCCCTTAAACGATGTGGACTGGTTTTCTTTTTCCAATGTCCACTATAGCGGCGAAGATACGCTCTCATTTCGCATCCGTTTTTCAGATCCAACACACTATGCAATTGCCGACGAATCAGGGCGAGAGCTTGGAGTGGGAAAATTAGGGGAAGAAGTGCACATTCAGGGAGTTCGGTTTACTCTGAATAAAACTCCCTCGCGCCTCTATTTAAAAAAAAACTACCCACTCAAAATCCTTTCTTGGATCAGTGCAGTCAAGGGGTTTCGGAAAAATTTAACGATTACAGCAAGTAAAAAGAATATCGGAATTTACGATCTCTCATATTCACATAGAGATCGGCATAAAGCGGTTGATTTACTCAACGATCTGATGGGTGAATACCGTACTTACTTAAAAAAAGACCATGATCAAGTTGCTTCAGAGCAAATTACCTATTTAGAAAAAAAACAGTCTCAGATTTTTCAGAATATGGAAAATCTCATTGATTCTTATGCAGACCAACTGGCCGAAGAAATCCAAGAAAATGGTTTTTGTGGAATTGATCAACAAGTCAAAAACCAATTAGGTCCTCACGATGAATTGCGTTCCCGATTATTTGCGATTGAGGTGGAGCTGCCCTCGCTCGATAACGTGATGAAGCCAGAACTGCTTTCTAAATCCAATACGATCCGAAGCTCATTTGCCGATATTTTCGATAAAATTCCCAAACTTCAAGCCGATCGAGATTTATTAGAGTTATCGCTTCGCACTGCAACGGCACCAAATAGTTGGGAAATTCACACAGAGGAAAAAGTCCAAGTCCGGTCTCAGAAAGAGCTATTGAAAAAAACGCTGCAAGAAGTGCAAAGAGCAGAAAAGTGGTCTCTTCCCTCTGAGTTTTCCTGGGCAGAGCGATTCCGATCGCCCGAGCAGCGCCAAGATCTAACCCATTATTTAACCAACCAGCTCCGACTACTAGCCGTTCAGGAAAAAATTTTAGAAGACCGGATGTTTCCATCCGATGTGCATTCAGAGTTAGAGGGGATTGATTTAAACACCGCTCGCCACATGCTTTTTGAATACAACACCAAACTCGATGTCTGCGAACAATCGATGCGTCGCTATGAACATCTAAGGGAAGAGATTGATCTGCCTGATTTTGAAATTAGCTCGCTCTCTCCCGTTCTAGAAGACAAAACGAGCCAAGGGCTCATTCAAGAAGCGGCTCTTATTCTTTCCAAAATCAAAGATGAGCGCTATCGAAGCGAGAAAGAGACCGGTCGATGGACCGAAGAAATTGCGCTGCAGAAAAAAATTCTCTCCGATCACCTTCAACAACTGTGGAAAATTGAAAAGCTCAGCGCCGATTTAATTCGAGAAAAAATCACAAAACTGCAGCAAATCAGTTTAGATAGCATCAATCGACAGATTTCTATTTGGAATCAACAAATTCAAGAAGCGATTTCAGGAAGAAAAGAGGCTCTTCAAATCGAAAAGAACTTGCTGGAACAGAAAATGGAAGAGATTCGCTCGCGAGCAATGGGTATTCCCGATCGATGGAAATTAGATTACTGGTTAAAACTCAAATCGGAACTCAGCGCCAAAGTAATTTCAGTGATGACTGAACTCACGGAATCGAAAACCATTTCGCATCATCTTCACCAAGTCGAATCGAAACCAGTCGATTTAGCTGTTCTTCCCATCTATGCTCAAGAATCACGGTTTTTTTTATCGGCGATCCTATGGTCTTTTCTATGCGTAATCGGCCTATTCCTTAAAAAATTCTTCCAAACCCTCTTTCACGGTTTTCCTACCTCTGTCAGTAAATTGAAGGCGATCCGGTTTCCCTTTAGTGGAACTCTCAGCTCTTTTTGCGATGGAATCAACCCCGAGCTCCCCACAGGCTCCGATTTAGAGACACTTCGCCAATTGGGACTTTTTGCATCTGGAACGCCCCAACAAAAAATTGTACTCTTAGTCGGCGGAAAAGGACCCGATTATTCCTTTGCTTTCGCACAAAACTTAGCTCGCGCAGGGCAAAAATCTCTTCTAATTCGCTGTGATTTTAGTCCGAAATTTGCTCCGTCTGAGCGACCAGGACTGCTCCAGTGGTTACAGGGACAAGTAGAAGAAATCTCCATAAAAAAAGGAGAGGGATTTGATTTTATTTCTTCTGGAGGATTCACCCCTTTTAGCACAGAAATTTTGCAGAGTAAAAAGCTAGAAGAATTTATTTCCCAGTCCAAACAAAAATATGATTTTATTCTTCTTTGGCTCCGCTCTCCGATCGATGTTGCCGCAGTACAAGTGCTCCTAAATCATGCCGAAAAAACGATTGTTACCGTCTCTGGAGAGACAACAGAGCTGTTGACACCCTTTATGAATTGGGCATACCATAAGGAAAATAGACCTCTAACTTTTATAAGTTCCCAATGAAAGATGCCAGGCGAAAGCGAATTTTAGTTGCTGGTGGAGCAGGTTTTTTAGGCTCTCACCTCTGTGAAAGACTCCTTGCAGCAGGTCACGAAGTCCTCTGCGTGGATAATTTTTATACAGGAACTCGCGACAATATCCAACACCTCCTTGCCCATCCTCAATTTGAATGCATCCGCCACGACATCTGTTTTCCTCTCTATCTCGAAGTAGATGAGATCTACAATTTGGCCTGCCCTGCTTCACCTCTCCATTATCAATCCGATCCGATTCAAACAACCAAGACGAGCGTTCTCGGCGCCCTCAATCTCCTCGGTCTGGCCAAACGACTCAAATGCAAAATTTTCCAAGCATCCACGAGCGAAGTCTACGGCGATCCTCACGTTCATCCGCAGAAAGAAGAATACTGGGGCAACGTCAATACAATCGGTATCCGCTCTTGTTACGACGAAGGAAAACGGTGCGCGGAAACGCTTTTCTTCGACTATCATCGCGTCCATCATGTTCCCATCAAAGTAGGCCGTATTTTTAATACCTACGGTCCCCGCATGCATCCTAATGATGGGCGAGTCGTCTCTAACCTCATTGTCCAAGCCCTACAAAACCAGCCCCTCTCCATTTTTGGCGACGGCTCCCAAACGCGCTCTTTCTGCTATGTCGATGATCTCATTGAAGTGATCATCCGCCTGATGAATAGTCCAGCCGCCATCACTGGCCCCATCAATATCGGCAATCCCACAGAGTTTCGAGTCCTCGATCTCGCCCAAGAGATCCTTCGCCTCACCAACTCCCGCTCACCCCTCATCTTCCGCCCCCTCCCTTCCGACGATCCCAAACAGCGCCGTCCCGACATCACCAAAGCCCGCACGCTCCTCAACTGGGAGCCTCAAATTCCCCTCGCTCAAGGCCTCTCCGCCACCATCGCCTACTTCGAAAAAACCATTATGAAAGAATTAGTGTAGATCACCCGCTTCGGGTGGTCACTGCTTCATCGTTATATCGTTCTATCGTTTTTTTGAGGCTGAACTAGCGGATACCTTTTTCAACGATGCAACGATATAACGATAGAACGATAAAAAAAGAGACTTGTTACAAGCGAGAGTGCTTGGATTTGATTTCGCGCCACTTCGTGATCATCTGCGCCGCAAGCGGCGCCGCCTCCTTCCCTCCACTGCCGTAGCGGAGATAAACGACGACGACGAGTTCTGGATGATCGAACTTCCGACTCTGATCAAAGGCGATCGATCCAAACCAAACATGTTTATACATCGAAGGGCGGCTTGAAGGATTGATATTCGGATTGACCAATACTTCTGCAGTACTCGTCTTACCAATCATCTGGTGGCGCAGCCCTAAAAATTGAGAGAGAATTTCTGGATTTGCAGAAAGCCCTCTGATCGCTGCAGGACGAGCGGTTCCGTTGCTTCCCCAGACGACTCGATCCATCCCATCTAGTAAAAGTTGACGAATCGAAGAAGGGAATTTGAGAGAACGAGAAACTTCCGCTTCCTGGGTGTGAATCGAAGGAATCTCCGAGCGGGCAATCGCCCCCGTAAAAAGGGGAAAGCCAAGCCCGAGAAACTGGAGCTCTTTTTGTGCAATAGCCGCAGGGTGCTCGAACGCAGCCCAAGGAGCTCGATCTGGAATAGGACCTGAAATTTGCTTCGTTAAACGCGGTTTGAGAACCTCTCCTCCGTTTGCAATCGTCGAAAGCATCACAGCTGTTTGAAGAGGCGTAGACAAAAGTGTGTGCTGACCGATCGCTGTCGAATAAAGGCCGGTCCGATTTCTACTCAAATCGTTGGGGACTTTGCCTGAACCCTCGCCAGGTAAATCGATTCCCGTCGGAGACCCATAACCAAAGAGGCGCGCCGCTGCAGCCAGATCTTCAGGATCTTTGAGCACATCGCCAGCTAAGAGAGCAAAATAAGGATTACTGGTTTGCTCAAGAGCCGCAACGACATCGATTTTCCCAATTTTTGGATTAACGCTTCGAGGAAGTCGTCCCCCTTTGTAACTGCGGGGATAGGCTGAACCAGAAAGACTTTTTGCGACAGAAAAAGGACTGGCCGTCACTTCATCGATGATGGTGAGCGGATTATGCCCTCCCGTTTCTTGCATCGCCGCATAAGCGGTGATCAATTTAAAGATCGAGCCCTGTTGCGTAGCAGCTTGAAACGAATAGGAACGGCTATGACCAAACCCGCCAATCGGATAAAAAGCAGCTGCGAGCTCTTTTTCAGTTTGTTCACCTCTCTTTTTTCGTAACAGACGATAGGAGCCCAAGAGAGGTCTTTGTAGATCAGAAAAGGAGCGGAACGTATGAAGAACTGCTTTGACTTCATCGCTCGAGAGCCGAGAGCAGAGCGGGACAAGCGGCTCTGGAATGTGAGCGGCAAGAGCGTCCAGTCTTTTTTCCTTCCAGTAAAGATCAAATAGCTCTTTTTCTTTTTGGTCCAAATAATCGAGATAAGGGCGCGGCGAGACCTTGTTTTCTTTTTCCCGTTTTCTCATCAGCGTTAAAAATTCTTTTTGATTTGCCTCTCGCCAAGTAGAAAATTCCTGATTATGGAAAAGAAGAGCAGCCTGTTCTTTGAGTTGAGTTTCGGTCTGACAAATAGCTTGGTTGCAGGCTCGGTATTGATTGAGTTTCATGGAACCCAGTACTTTAAGACACTCATCTGTAAATGCAGGCGCGTGGACAACGAGGCGGCAAAGATCGATGCTTAAGAGTCGATCGCCATTGGAAGCGAGAGGATTTAAGTGAGTTTCTAAACGTTTCAGAGCCGCTGCGGCATCCGGGTGTCGTTCTATCTTGACCTGGGGATAGAGAGCGTCGAGAAGAGCCGCTGGTTCGCGAAGGCCGCTATAAAATAAAACCGTTTCAAAATCCTCTTGGATTTGAATCGCTGTCTTCACATCGTCTACGCGCGTGAAAAAATTTTTCAGCGGGCCGCTGGTGGGTAATATCGACTGTAAAAAGAAATCCCAAGAAAGGGAAACCCCCTCATCGAAAAAGCCTTTGGCCGGCGTGAAACGCTCGCGAAGAAGAGGAGCTCGTCCATCCCAAATCGCTCCGATCGTCCGCTCATTTTCAAGCCAACGGCCGATTCGTTGCTGCTTTTCTTGATGAATAGCGGAGTTTGTCGCTGGAATAAAATCGTTTGGGTCAAACCGGGGAGTGGATGCCATCGCTAAAACTTCTCCCGTGTTAGGATCCATCGCGACAATGCTCGCCCCCTTGATCCAGGGCTGTTTTAGGGCCTTGCGCTCGTTTGTGTCAGCATCAAGGCCTATGCTTTTTCCGTCTCTTGTCGCTTCGTGCTGCGCCAACAGAGATTCAGCAAATTCCTGCAGCTCCGAGGAGATCGTCAGAGTAATCTGATGACCGGGTGTATGATCGCGACCTCCAGGCAACTCTCTTAAGAATTTTCCCTTCTGATCGATTTCATAAATTTTTTTTCCGTAAAAGCCGCGTAAGTGCCGCTCGTAGTGCCCCTCAATGCCCGTTTTCCCTACTAGATCTTGAATGGTGTACGCTTTTTCTTTTAGTTCCTGTAAGCGGCGCACCGCTTGATCGAAAGAAGTGGCGCCGACCGGAAGCTGAAAACCCAATCCCATTTCCCAATCATCGACAATCGATTGGATCGCCTCAATCTCATTGACAATGGAAAAGTATTCTTTTGAAGAGATGGACCCCATCGTACCGAGAATTTCGCAAGCCGTTCTCCCTTTCGGATAAAAACGCTCCGAACTAATTTCGGCATGAACTCCTAGCCAATCTTTTTCGAGTATCGCGAGTCGGTAGTGTTCGGGCTCTGAAAGGAAAGATTTGATAACGAAGGGGACGTGCGGAAGAAGAGAAGCTTTGGAATGGATTAGATCCTCAATCCGAAGTGGATCGAGATGCAGCACTTCAGCTAATTTGGCGGACAGATCGCGGATATAGTCGCGTCTAGGGGTGCACCGGACCCGTTTGCCTGTCTGGGGATCTTCTTTCCAAGAGACGGCGGGAATTTGGGCGATTTGGTTATAATAGACGCAGGCTTTATAGCATATCTTATTGACAGCCAATGGGATATGAAATCGATCGCAAATAGTTCCCCGGTCAGCCTTTAAGACGATCGCGCGCCGTTTGGGCCTCTCTGCTTGCTTGAGTTTATCCTCTCTCTGGATCACTTCCAGGTGCCAAACCCGGAAGGCAATCATGAGAAATGCCGCCAAAATAATTTGCAGGACACGATTTGTTTTATTGGCAGTGCCCGGTTTGAACAGCATTAAAGTCCTCCAGAGATTCCTTTATACCTGATTTTGCCGTTTTTCCTTGGAAAAAAATGGAAAACTGGGGTAAAACTACTATTTCGTTTTTTGGTACCGCAGAGGGATTTAAAAATCGAGAGGAGCCAAGAAGGCGCCCCGGAATCTGACGCCAAGCTTAAAAAGTTTGCTGATCAATTTCGAGGCTGTCCAGCGATGGCAGAATCGATTTTTCAATCGCGAACGGTAAGTGAACGAGTTACGCGCCTGTAGTTCAATGGTAGAACAGTAGCCTTCCAAGCTACGAGTGTCAGTTCAATTCTGTCCAGGCGCTAATTAAACTGTATATACTGAACCATAAACTGAGGACATTTTGGCCACAGCACAACAAGACGCAAAAGTAACCATTAAAGAGTTACTCGAGTCAGGAGCTCACTTCGGGCACCAAACTCGCCGATGGAATCCAAAAATGAAGCGATTCATTTTCGAAGAGAGAAACGGCATTTACATCATTGACCTCGCGAAGACTCTGCAGCAAATCAGAACGGCTGTTCAAGTGGTCCGCGACATGGTCGGCAAACGCAAATCAATCCTCTTCGTCGGCACAAAAAAACAAGCGAAAGCAGTCGTTAAAGAATGCGCGGAAGAAGCAGGCGAATTCTACATCTGTGAACGTTGGCTCGGCGGCGCTTTGACCAACCTTTCGACGATCCGCAATTCGGTGAAGACTCTCGAGCGAATCGAGAAGCGAATCGCAGCAGGTGGCGAAGGCCTCACGAAAAAAGAAGTTTCGATGTTGACGAAAGAGCAGACAAAACTCAATCGCAACCTCTCTGGTATTCGCTCTATGCGGAAGCCTCCAGGTCTTCTCGTTGTTGTTGACCCAAGCCGTGAGCACATCGCGGTAGCGGAAGCGAACAAGCTCGGCATCCCAGTTATGGCTCTCGTAGATACAAACTGCGATCCAGATCCAATCGATTACGTCATTGCTTGCAACGACGACGCTCTCAAGAGCATCAAAATTGTCCTCTCTGCTCTCATGCAGGGGATCGTCGACAAGAAAAATGAGATGAATGTCGGCATCGCGAAAGGCGATGATGACGAAGACTCTGACTCTGAAGAAACAGAAGAATCGGAAGAGTAAGATGGGGCAAGCGATGAAAGATATTACAGCAGACATGATTAAAGAGCTGCGTGAGCGAACTGGCGTTGCCATGGGCAAATGCAAAGAGGCTCTCGTTCTCGCTGAAGGCGATATGGAGAAAGCAATCGACGTTCTCCGCAAAGCAGGCATGGCCGCTGGCGTCAAAAAAGAGGGTCGCGAGACAAAAGAAGGCCTCATTTTGACGGGCGAAGACAAGCACATGCTCGTCATCGCAGAAGGAAACGTTGAAACCGATTTCGTTGCACAAAACGATCGCTTTAAACATTTCCTCCATGATGTCGTAAAGCAAGCTCTTGAAACAAAGCCAAAGTCACTCGCTGACTTCATTCAGCAGCCTTATTTCAAAGATAAATCGATTACGATCGATCAGTACCGCAACTTGGTGATCCAAGCGCTCGGCGAAAACATTCAACTCCGCCGTCTCGAAGTGATTCACAAACATCCGAATAGTTCCTATGGCATCTACTCACATATGGGCGGTAAGCTCGTTGTGATCGTAGAGATCGAAGGCTCTGCGGATCAAGATGGAATTGCAAAAGAGATCGCGATGCACATCGCGGCAGAGAGCCCAGAATATCTTCGACCAGAAGAGATTCCAGCTCACGTCCGCGCTCGCGAAGAAGAAATCGCTCGCTCGCAAGTCGTCGGCAAACCAGCTAACATCGTCGATAAGATTGTCGCTGGTAAGATGAAAGCGATCGAAGAGCAGCTCTGCCTCATTCACCAAAAGTACATCAAAGACAACACGGTGACTGTGCAGCAGTTCCTCGAAGCATGTGCGAAGAAAGCGGGCAAGCCCCTCTCGATTCGCTGCTTCTGGCGCTGGAAAGTTGGCCAAGCATAATATTGGCAGATGTGAAACCTGCCTATAAGCGAATTCTGTTAAAGCTATCGGGGGAAGCTCTCATGGGCTCCCAAAAGTTCGGAGTGGACCCCGATGCCTGTCATAAAATTGCCACCTCAGTTCTTGAATTAACACAACTTGGCGTTCAAGTCGGCATTGTTATTGGCGGCGGTAATATTTTCCGCGGTATCAATGGCAGCCATCAGGGCATGGCTCGCACCCCAGCCGATCACATCGGTATGCTTGCCACAATCATCAATGGCATCTCCTTGCAACAAGCCTTCGAGCGGATCGGCTGCGATAGCCGTATCCTCAGTGCGATCGCCTGCGATACCATGGCCGAAAGCTATAATTGGAAAAACGCCCTAAAATATCTCGAGCAAGAAATTGTCCTCATCTTCGTTGGCGGTACCGGCAATCCCTACTTTACGACCGATTCTGCAGCCGCTCTGCGCGCCTTTGAAATCCAAGCTGAAGTGCTTCTCAAGGCGACTAAAGTCGATGGAATTTACGACAAAGACCCAATAAAATACTCCGATGCAGTAAGATTTAACCGAGTTTCCTATTCCGAGGTGCTTGCAGGCAACTTACAGGTGATGGATGCGGCGGCGATTGCCCTCTGTCGGGAAAATGAGATCCCAATCCGGGTTTTCAATATCTTTGACGAGCATGCCTTAATCAGCGCCATCTGCAATCACACGGTTGGGACACTAGTGGAGGGAAAATGAGTGCAGTAGAAAAACAAGTAAAAGATGCGATGGGCGCCGCTCTCGAACATCTAAAACAAGAATTAAAATCGCTCCGTACGGGCCGCGCGAATTCGTCGGTCCTTGATAAAGTCATGGTTGAAATCTATGGCAGCTATACGCCTCTCAAAGCCGTGGCCAACGTCACCGTTCCAGAAGCCCGTCAAATCGTCGTGACCCCATTCGATCCGACGACCTGCCATGCGATCGCGAAAGGTATCGAAGCGGCCAATCTCGGCATCCACCCGATGGTGGACGGGAAACTTATCCGCCTGAACGTGCCTCCGATGGATGAGACGATCCGGAAGCAAATCGCCAAGCAATGTAAAGAACTTGGAGAAAAATCTAAAATTTCCTTGCGCGAAGTGCGCCGTAAGTATAATGATCTAATTCGCAAGCAAAAGGCCGACGGGGACCTCCCTGAAGACCAAATGAAGAAACTTGAGAAGACGATTCAGGAGCTAACGGACAAATTCTGCAAAGACGTTGACACCGCCTGCGCTGAGAAAGAAAAAGAGATCATGACGATCTAACTTCCTTTCTTGCAGAAAATTAAGGCGGTCGCGTAGAATAGACACCGTTTTACTGATAGAGTGTTCCGAAAGGAAACCTCTGGAAGTATGGCCCCATCGTCTAGCCCGGTCTAGGACACCGGATTTTCATTCCGATAACACGGGTTCGAATCCCGTTGGGGTCATTTTTGAGACTTTAGCTCAGTGGTAGAGCATCTCACTTTTAATGAGAGGGTCGATGGTTCGAATCCATCAAGTCTCAACGCCAAACCCTGCCAGAAATGGCAGGGTTTTTTTTTGGCGTTGAGACTTGAGGAAGCCACCTGCGTGGCTTCCGTATGGATTCGAAGTGAAAGCTGATGTTTTTTCGTTTCGAAAAAACCAGCTGAACCGGCTTTCGTGCGCGGGACGGGCGTTTCGCCCGCCCGGCCGAAAGGAATCCATCAAGTCTCTTATATAAGCATTTACTTCTTTTTGACGGCGGAGCGCCTTCCCCGCCTCTTTTCTGAGTCAATTCCCCTTCATCTTCCCCTTTTATCTAATAGATTTTTTACTTTTAGGCTTAGTAAGCTATCTGACTGAGAATTCTCAAAGGAAGTATCCATGAGTAAAGAACTTTCAACATTGTCGCAGCGCGATGCGACAATCTTGCCGCAGGGCCTGATTAATGAGCTTCGCTCCATGATTGATCAGGCAAAATAGTCTATTGCAGTCTCTATAAATGCTCAGACGGCAATGCTTTACTGGCATATCGGCAATCGGGTGCGTAAAGAAATTTTGAGCGATCGTCGAGCCGAGTACGGGCAAGAAATTGTCGTTACAGTGTCACGACAATTGACCTCAATATATGGCAAAGGATTCTCTGACAAAAGTTTACGCCGCATGATCCAATTTGGAGAGGCGTTCCCTGACGAGAAGATTGTCGCATCGCTGCTGCGACAATTGAGTTGGACACACTTTACGATCCTAATCCCTATCAAAGATCCTCTTAAGCGAGACTTTTATGCCGAGATGTGCCGTATCGAGAAATGGAATGTACGCACCCTTGACAAGAAGATTAGCTCCATGCTCTTTGAGCGTACAGCGCTCTCCAAAAAGCCAGAATCTCTGATTGACGCAGAGATCGCGCTACTTCGTAAAGAAGATCAGCTTTCCCCCGATCTGGTTTTCCGTGATCCTTATATCCTTGAATTCCTCAATCTCTCTGATCGCTACATCGAGAAAGACCTTGAAGACGCCATCATGCGCGACCTTGAGCAATTTCTCCTTGAGTTCGGAGTTGGATTTACCTTTATGGCTCGTCAAAAGCGCATCGTGGTTGATGACATCGATTTCCATCTAGACCTACTCTTTTTTCATCGCCGCTTGCGGCGTCTTGTTGCTGTTGAGTTGAAAGTGGGCGATTTTAAGCCAGAGTACATGGGACAAATGACTTTATACCTCCGTTGGCTCGACAAGCACGAACGTCAGCCCAACGAGGAGTCTCCTATTGGCCTGATCCTCTGCACAGGCAAAAATCACGAATGCATCGAGCTTCTCGAACTCGATAAAGCTGGTATCCACGCCGCCGAATATCTTACGGCATTACCTTCAAAAGAAGTGCTGCGTCAGCAATTACAGCAGGCAAGTAAGCGTGCACGTCATCGTTTAGAGGAATTATCGAATGAATGATCCGTTAGTCGAAATTTGCGACCTCTTAAATACCTTTGAAAACGAATGAAGCTTTAGCGCGAACCGGGAGCAAGGGAAGGGCGGAGCGCTTTCCCCGCCTTTTTGCCTCGCCATAGGCGGGGTCTTTATTCGCCTTCTAAAAAACAAAGATATTGAAGGCTAGTAGGATCTTGCGTACGATGTTTGTTTCAGGTTAACAAAATTTTTCCGGGAGGTGCAAATGTCTTCGGTAGGAAATGTAACGTTTAAGATGGCTTATAATGGGACTCGATTTTTTTATTTTGATAATGAGCCAATAAAAATCCCTATTGAAAAAATTGCAGTGCAGGTGGGTAAGAAAGAAACTTATTTAGACACTTATTTTGTTGATTTTAGTAAATTAGGGAAAGGCGCGCGCATAGAGTTTGTATCTGACAAAACCAAGAAGGTAAGCCATGCTATTTCCGTTCCTTTGGAAGCAACGAAAGAGATTTTTGTGAGACTGGAAGGGAGGGTTAAGACCACACAAATTGCCGCAACCGCTAAGTCGGAACCCGTTGAATTTACCTCTGGTAGTGCACATCATATTTTTATAGAAACCTTTAATGGAAAACCAAAAGTTACATTTCCAAATAGTGAAGACATGTCAAGTGATAGCGACAGCGATTCATCCGATGAAAAGGAGATGTCTAAAAATAATCATCCTTAAATTAAAAAACGGTGCAATAAGCTTCCTACTGCAGCATTAACATTTAGCAGAATATGATTGCAGCAAACAAACAGTCTTTAAATTTAGCTGCTTCAGTGCTGGCTACAGCTGGCTTAGATCTAGAGCGTATTTCAAAATCTATCTTTTTTAGCGATGCCCTTTACGACCGATTCAAATTCTTGAAGTTCGATCGGTTGTAAATACTTTGTGAAAGGGGTTTGTGTATCAGAAAAATAGCTCCAGCAATTGGGAATGAAGGAGCAGAAGAGAAGGATCCAGACGATGTACATAGTCTTTTGCTCAATGGTTTGGTTGTAGCGTTGCAACGAAGTTACAACTGTCGCGATGCTGTATAAAAAGGGGATAGGTTAATAAAAACTTTATATTTATTTCTAGAAAATCTTTGAAACGAGCTAGTCAAGTGATTAAAACGAATTTAAATTTCAAAGCCTATCATTCCGAGCTGTCTTTTTTTTGATCTTTGGTGAAATTATCTATTAATTTTTTTACATAAAATTGTAGATTCAAGCTCATATCAAATCTCAAAGGAAAATGACGATGCCCCAAAAAACAGGACAACTGAAACAAGATCTAACGATACGGATCCTTTTGGCTGGATTAATCACTACCAGCGTTGTCGCATATGGAGATATACCTGGCGGGATTGCCGGTGGAGAGAATGATGCGAATCAGGCCTATGCTGCTCTAATCACAGCTGCCAATGACGTAGTGCCCGTTTCTGGTTTTGGAGCGGGAATCGATGGAATTAATTCGGTAGATATCAATTTTTCGGGATTAGGACTGATTGGAGGAAATCATGTCAGCTCTAACTTTCCTTATGCAGCGCTTGTTGCTGCAGACGGTACTTTGACCCCGTTAAGCTTGCCGAGCAGCGATAGACCCATTCGTTCGGTTGCAATCAACTCATCGGGATTGGGGTTGATTGGAGGCTCCTCTGATGGAGGAAGCAATCATTATGCAGCTCACGTTTCAGCAGATGGAGTAGTGAGTCCGCTTACTTTTTCGGCATTTGCGGTGAATGCGGTGGATATCAACGATCTAGGAATCGGTTTGATCGGGGGCGAAGGAAGTAGTTTGAAACCTTATGCTGCCTTCGTAACAGAAGGGGGAACTGTTCAGCCTATCTTAGATCTATCCATGACTGACGGACACATAAATGATGCAGCGATTAATAACTCCGGATTGGGAATCGTAGGAGGGATAACCGATGTTCCCTATGCAGCTTTAGTTTTAGCAGATGATTCTTCCGTACTCTTAAGCCCGCTTCCAGACGGCGGAGCAATCCTTGAGGTTGCGATCAACGACAGTGGAAATGGATTGATCGGAGGGGGGGGATGGTGATAATAATTTCTATGCTGGCTTTTTTACGTCTGAAGGTGCTGTAACGCCTCTATTTGATATGGGTTCTCCAGGGACTATTGAAACAGTTGCAATCAATAATTCGGGTGTAGGAATTATCGGAGGTTCCGATGGCACTGATTTCTATGCTGCTTTTACTGATGGCTCCGTGCTTCAAATTCCTCTCATATTCGATCCTGTTCAAGGCTTTGTCAACTCTGTTGCGATTGACGACACGGGAGTCGCCTTAATCGGTGGTCAAACCGGCGATTCAGAAGGATATCTCGCTGTGGCAGCACCCGATGGAACGGTGACGCGTTTATCAACACCTGGTGTGCTTGGCATTAACAGTGTTGCTTTTGGAGGTGTTCCCTACGTTCCTCCTCCTGGGCCTTCACCTACTCCTTCCTTTTCAACTCCTAGAGTAGGACCTTATGGAAGCGCCGTTTATTCTCATCTTGCCGCTTCAGCAGCTTTGGAAAATCGCTTGATTCAGCAAAACCGAGTATGGAAAAGCTCTCGTGGAACAAGTCAAGTAGCTGCGCAAATTTCAGAAAATAGTGATTTCTTAGTTGCTTACAATGAACTCAATCCATCAGAAGAAGGGCTGTTGGCGATTAGCCCGCAGCAACAGGCGACGCCACGGAAAACTGGCGCTCCTCTCAAGCCCAATTCTCTGTGGGTCGAACCATTTGGAAATTTAGTGTATTTGAAACAAGAGGGATCTATCCCCAGCTATTCGAATGAAATTGGGGGAGTTCTTCTCGGTTATGATCGACAAGGAGAGAACTATATTTTCGGGGTTACGGCAGGATATTCGTTCAATTATGTCGATTACTCGCAGAGTTTAGGTCATGCGAAAGTGCAAGAAGAAATGGGCTCTTTATATGGCTCTTATTACTCAGACCATTTCTGGATTGCCCTCGCATTTTGGGGAGGATGGTATCAAGTAGACAATACGCGTTACTCGTTCGGCGAAATTATCTCGAAGGGGAAAGCGCACGGATGGATTGTTGATCCCCATTTAGAAATCGCAAGCCCATGGGCTCTCGATCAAAATGGCTATTACTATATTGAGCCCTTTGCACAATTCGATTGGGTCAATAATTGGCAACACGGTTTCACAGAAACAGGTGCTTCTGGTTTGAATCTCGTCATGCCAAACATTTATAATTCTCTTTTGCAATCAGAAATAGGACTTCGCTTTTATGAGCGGTTTGTATTTGGCTGGGGAGATTTTTGCATGGAAGAGAAGGTCAGTTACATGAATCAGGCTCCGTTTAGCGTGAATAGTGAACGAGTCGCATTTGTCAGTTCTGCTTCCACTTTTCCCGTTGCGGTGGCAAGTTCAACTGTACAAAATTTGGGAGCGGCTCAGATCATGGCCTGTTTTGTACCGAAGAATACTTCGCTTCCGTATGGAGGATTCTCTTTTCAAGGAACTGCAAACAGCTCCTATCAATCCTATTTTGTAAGTTTATTCAGCGGCATCGACTTCTAATAGGCGATTGATTTTGAGGGAAGGCGGTCAGGCCCTTCCCTCAAACAGGCTAATCTTGTTTTTCTACTTCGCGAGAAGAGAGCCATTTAGCAAATTTGCTTTTTAGATAAGTGGGGTTAGAGCCCGAATGCATCAAATTTGCGAAATCGATCATCATCGGTTTTCCGTCGAGAAAACCATAATTCGGTGCAAATTTGCCTCGATCTTTGGCGAGGCCCAATGCGGCTAACTCATCGATAAATTTCTGAAAAGAATCGATCATAGCTGGATGATTCGAGTTTTGGAGAAAGGCAGCTTCTAAGGGTACAATCCGCTTTTGCAGAAGAAACCGATAGGAGGCTGGGTCAATGCAATGCTTGCGTCCAAGTTTGTCGAAAATGGTAATTTCCGGGAGATTTCCTTTTTTAGGGTTGAGGTGAAGAAACAAAATTCCGGTTAAGTCTTTTGCTCGCTGTTCAGCGATCTTGCACGAGTTAAAACTGAGATAGGCTCTTTCGTGCAGAGGAGGAATTTTGGGAAAGAATAAGTCGCGAGGTCGGAAAGGAACTTTTAGCTTATTAAAATGAAAAAGCTTTAAAACTGTTTGCCCATCATCGCTAAAAAAAGCGAACATTTGCTTGCCACCACCCGCATAGTAAAAAGGGCGCTCGAGAAGAGTTCGAATTTGTTCATCGGCAGGCTCCGATTCCCATTTTGCTACATAAGGGTATGAAAGGCGGCATTTTTCTAAGCGGAAATGGTCGGTCCATTCTGAGTAGTAATAGGGAAGAGCTAACGTTAAAGCTAGCAAGGAAAAGGCAAATAAGGAGCGTAGGGTTTGAAGTCTACTCGTATGATTCTCAGCGGGTTGCAATTCCATGGCGAAAAAGAGTCTTCTATTTCTGCTGATTATAGCCACTTCTGTAAAAAATGCATTTTTATTTTTGATTTCAAATTTATCTTATTTATTTTGTGTGATTGATGGATTGAGTGTTAATTTAATAAATATAAATGATAAAATGATTTCTTAAAATTAATTTTGGATTTGCATGTCTACTATTCTATTCAAAGATTGTTGCGATTTATTTAAAGGAATTACACCCGAATTAGAAGGGATTACACTTAGCTATTTAACGCACTATCCCCAAACATTGGGGGATAAAACCAATGTAGCAGTGAAGCAAGCTAATTTGTGTCATTATAATCAGTTGGCAGAACTGGATCCCAAATCCCTCGTCGGACGCTTTTTTGTTAAAGCCTATAAATCAGGGGCTTCTAACTCCGAAGTTGTGGCAAATGTTCAAAAAGGTGCACTTCGCTACCTAAATCGTTCGCTTTCTCATTTAAGCGCTGAAGAGTGTCACAGATTCAAGATTGATCCTGACAAAATTTTAGAAACGACCGATTTTTATCCTCAGACATTCAATGCAATGGGGGAGCTCATACGCACTAGAAAAGCGAGAAATCTCGTCGATTTTTGCCTAAGCCATTTTTCTAAATTGGAAGAAAAATTATTGGTAGAAGAGGCTCAGGGGGATTTGGAGGACTTGAGAGGCATATTAGATTCGGGGAAAAGCTACTTTCCTATGGCAGCTCAGTTGCGAAGCTGGTTCAAACGACCTCTAATTCAAGAAATTATCGCGACTATCGATTGGAGTTTTCTCAATCATTCAGATGAAATCGTCCCTTCCGAAATACTTCATTTGAATACGGATATTGTAAACAAGAGTTTATATACACAGCATGATTTAGCGGCATTTACTACTTCTCATAGCTATTATGAACAGCAGGATATGGGGTTTGACGGGGACGAGCTTTTCAAACTAATGGTGCCAAAATTTATTTCATTAAAAGATAGTCACGGTGTTTTACGTCTGATTCAACACTCATTAGACCAACTCGATGTTGATGCCGATCTTTATGTCGATTACCATCGTAGCGCTTTCGTTAAACAAAAAAAGCCTATTTCTAGGCTGTTGCTGACCCATCCAAATCTTGCTAAAAAGTCGGATGATCACACAGCTACGGCCATCGCAATTGCGCTCGCTCTTGATGACAAAGAGCAATTCAAGGGGTTGATGAGACCTTACACCCCTATTCAGCGACAGAAGTTGCTAAGTCTTGCTTTCAGCAAAGCCATCGCCCTGCAAGTGCCAATAAAGATCGTTCAAAAAATTCGCGAACACACTTCTCTTTCCTCTGAAGATTGGGATAACGGTATGTTGGAGGCTAGGAGAGGGTTTAAACACGATCCACAAAAAGCGGCCGAACTCTGCGATTATCTTCTCGCTCATCCTCTTCTAGATAATTCCCAGCCCGACTGTTTAAAGCAGCTCATAGAAGCCTTTGCAAAGGAATTTAAATATCCTATTTGCCACCTTAAAGCAGATTATTTAATTCGCGTACTCAACCGATTTAATCCTCCTACTGATCTTCGTTCTAGAGCATTGGACTGGGTCGTACAAAATACACCTGCCTTTATAGAACAGGATAATCAGCCCATCAGGATCTATGGACAATTCCTGGATCAATTTTCCATTTCTGAACTCAACGATTGTTCTACTCGTAATTCTCAGGGTTATAGACCCGCTGCTTTTATGACCTATTTAACAGATCGTAGGGCTCGAGTAGGACATTCAATCGTGCAAGAAGATGAAAAGCGTGAAGATAGCTAGATAGTTGTTTCATCGGCTTTTTATAAATAGTGAAAATAAATTGTTTGTCATTTTATTTTTTTGTTGATTGACAATTCGTTGTTTTTTGATAGATAATTACCTCCTTAATTTTGGAGATAAACTATGTTTTGTGAACTCATTGCATCGACCCATGTTCTGTGGGTGGGAAATCTCTATGAGGGTAACTTTGGTGAGCGTTTAAGTAAAAAAATAAACACTTCTCCAAGAGAAGTGGAAGATTCTCTGGATTCCGGCGAGGAAATTAAAATTATCGATGTTGAGTATTTTGTGGATAATCGTGATGAGGAACCGCGAAGCGCCATGATCTGTTATCAAATTGTTAAAAAGCCAATTAATTTGAATGATTGATAGCGACGTAGCCAATTGTAATTCTCTGAAAAAATAAATTCTATGAATCCAATTTCTGCTGCGAGTTCTCTGGTTGGAGAACTAGATCAATTTACCCATCTGTCTGTTCCGCGCGAACCTTTAACTCAAGCTGAGCAGCAGATGCTCTCCGACCTTATGGCAAAAGGTTATAGAATCAGCGATCAAGAGAGAGTTTCTCTTCGCGCGCCTCAGTCAAATGCTTCTTGCCCTCGACTCATCCCAACTTCTTCAGAAAATGAAGTGACAGATCCCTCTTTCTATTCCCGCTATGAATATCTGAGAAATGTTGCGGCAAAGGTGCTCATCTACACAGGAAAGCAGGAAGTGTTGGAACCTCCATCCTCGATCGGCATGAAAAGAGCCGCATCGCCCTCTCTTGTAGGACGTGTCTCGCGTCAACGGACCGATTCTCCAAAGCCTCAGAAAGTAGAGCAACCCGATCTATACCAAGAATATGTCGACTCCTTTATTAAAAAGAGTTCTCCTGAGTTCAAGTCGAGATTGAATAAGCCTCGCAGTCTTAACATTCTCTGTCGAATGGTCGGAGAAAATTATTTCATTCAGGAAGAGCTGATTTATAATTCAAAGGGGCAATTTTGGCCTTCCGTTATTCCCTTTGACCTCGAATTCAACCAGCCTAAGGCTGAACATCCTGTTGATTATTTAGAGAAAATCAATCAAGGCCTAGATCACCCTGTTGTGGATGAACAACTGATGGAATCTGCTCCGAAAGAAGCTAACTCTCACTTTCAATTAGATGATGTGAGCAAATTTTTCTATTATGCACAGCTACCCAATGACGTGATAACGGATGGAGTGATCCAACAACGTTTACAATCTCTTTTTACAAAAGGATGTGTTTTAAATAATGTGGATGTAATGCAAGGAAAAGATGGCCAAAGCTGGTTCCTTTTAGAGCATCCTCATAAACCTGAAATCCTAGACTATGGAGTGGTTCAGGGTCGCTCTCTCATCAAAATCTCCTTCTATTCTTATTTAGATGCGATTGAGAGATTGCTGGAGACAAGAGAGAAAGGCGTCGCCATTTTGCCTGAAATGGTAGGTAGCCCTTCACCCATTCCGTTAGACGCGGTCTCCGAGCATACCGACATCGAAGATGAGAATTTGAATTCCTTTTTTCTTTTATCAAGCGAAAAAGTCCAAGAGAAGCGATTTTTGCTAACATCCATGCTCAAACGCCTTTTTGAAAGCGGATATCGCCTGGGAGGACAGCAGATAACTGGGAGAGATCCAGATGAGTGCTGGCCAGCCTTAGACGGTCCAGTTTCGGCTACCGAATATGATACAGTGAGCAATTACCTCTCCTCACTTTGTGATCAACTAGATGGAAGACGCCAATTTCCCCAAAATCACGAACAGTTTTTTAGCATGGAAGAGCTCTAACGGAATAAAAAAATGGCAGCAATTGGCAACCAGTATAAAAACGTAGAGCAAATCATCGCTCTTTGTGAGGAAAATGAAAGAGATCTTCCGAAAGAATGGATTCGACCTGAGAGAAAATATCCTGTTCATAGAAGTATTATAAGACATTGGGACGATCTCTTTGTAGATCGAATCTTTATTCCGGATGAAAAAGTGCTCAAGATTCATCCTGTGCAATATCTAAGATCGCCTTTTTTGCCCTCTGCATCTTATGTTCGAGAAAATTATCTAATGGAGGAACTCCGCGATGATCACTCAACATCAAATCAACAACTTTTGAATGAGAGAAAGAAAGCGCATGCTATAGCAATAACAACGTTTAATCGGCATGTTATTTTGCAACAGAGGTTTTCAGATCAGAGTGCACCGACTTGTGTAGAAATGCTCTTATTGGATAGAAAGATTCCGATTGATAGAGAGTTCCTCATTTCCGAAAGAAAGGAAGTCTATCCGCTTCACCAAATCATAAAAGCCAGAGGATATGAATCAATTTCTAAAACAACGAAGAATGGATTGACTATTCCATTTTTAATGCACTGTTTAGATACTGGACCTGGAATTTTAACTCTAGCAGACTTTTATCCCAGATATATTATTCTCGACTCGATTTCTCTCATGGACCAAACAGCCCAAATTCGAGATTCCCATCACGGATGGGCTATTACAATTAGTCTCGACACTCTAGCATCGTACCTCGATGAGACCTCAACCTTTACCCATATTCTTGGGCCAATCAACCAGGCAAAGCCTTGCGAAGAAAAAGAGGCTCCGCCACCGTCGTATTCTCCGCCTCAACAGTTGGCTGCTTATCGGAGCAATCCGCCTCCCTATTTTTCGCCCCTTCCTCCATCTTATAGCAATCCTCCAACCTACTCTAAACCGTGTGCCAAGCCGACAGATGGGCACGTGGAATAAGGTCAGCTTATTCGTCTATTTCGATGGCAGCGCAGAGTTCATCGAAGGTTTGAGGAGAGGGGGGAACTTCCCGTTCCGTGGGATAGGAGGGAGCATTTTGTAAGGTGATCAAAAGCTTGGGATTAGGCCAATCGGGAAGTGAGGTGTGAATAATCGGGATTGTTGGACAAGGGGAGGAGGGCGCTTTTTGGGAAAGGGGGGAACGAGGATTTAAGAGTTCAAGGATTTTTTCATTGGTGATAGCGAGGCTAAGTTGATCCCAAAGGTGACCTCTTATCAAGACTGGATGTTTATTTAGATATTCTGGCGATTTTAAGAGATTTTTCAGTTGCTGCTCATATGTATCTTTGTATTCAACTTTCCTCTTAAACTTGATGTTGGACTGCAGTATTTTTATAGTAGCGTCCAGATAACCTTTGTCAAAAATAGATTGCAGAGTTTCCCGCCAAGAGATGGGAAATCCCTTCACATCAAATTTGTTTGGATACAACAGATTAAATGTATCGGCTGTAATCACCACGTCAAAAGTGTCTAAAACAAACTTAGATGCTTCAGCTAGTGAAGAACCATTAAATTTTGTAAGTTCGGATAATATTTTACTGCTTTCGTCAAGACTGAGGTTTGGCTCTAGAGGTGCGAATCCAAGATCGTAAGAAGTGGATAGGGGGCTGCTACTGACGGGCGGCGCCATAATTAAATAAAAGAGGTGAGGTAGTCGGATAGATTTTCATAAGGCCGATCTGTGTCTACCTCCATACGGCCGGGGTGAACGAGATTTGGCCAGCGCTCTCCTGGTTTTTTGGCCTTTATTTGATCAGGCCCTACTTTAAAACCTCGCTTCTCAAGAGTTTCCAAGATTTGATTCACGTCATCCATGTCGAGCTGTGTGAAAGGAGAGCATTCTCGCCAAAAGGATTCCTTGAAAGTCGGCAAAATACATGGAGGTTCTGATTGAGGTTCTGATTCGAGATTTGCTCTTTTGGCTGCGGGTTCTTGAAGTGTCTCTTCAATTATTCTTTTCAATTTTGCTTTATTTCTTAATGCCTGATTGTATAATTCGTCGATTCTTTTTTCTTTTTCTGCTGCTTCTAATTCTTTTAAGTAATAAAAATGAGAAAGCATATATTTTTTAAATGGCTGGCCAGGTAAATAATCGATTTCGTCAGGTTTTGCCCACTTAAAGGCATCATGAACAAGCTCTGGCCACCGGTCTTTCTTAGAAGAGTCTTCTAATTGTTTTGTAGCGTCGTAACCACAGCCTAAATTCCCCAGCTTTAAAATCAAATTACTAGCTTTTTGTAATTCTTCAGGAGGAAGAGATGTAATATTTTTTATAAAGTTAGAGGCAAATTGCTCTTCAGAGAGTGACTCAACTTTACTGTGAGGGAGGGAAGAACGGCTTACGGAAGAAGTCATAAATTGATAATTCTCATTTTTAATGAGATATTTTAACTAGAGTTTGTGATTAGATGCAATTGAATGATTTTATTTTGTTCTTACATACAAGATAGGAAGAGCATCTTGTCGGAAACGGGTCCGATAATCTTCATAATCGCTCCAGATGGGTAGGCGGAGCGTGAAGAGCTCAACCAGACCAATCAAGCTGGTGTAGATGGTCGATTCTCGATTAGTGGGGCCTGATGGTGGCCCTGGAGGTGGTCCTGGCGGCGGAGGTGGAGGGATGGTCGACGCGTCGAGATTGAGGACATAGCCGGCATAGTGGAGAATCGATTCAAGCTCGCTACGCGTATAGTCTTGAAGAGTCCCAATGACAGGAGTGCCTGGGTTGCCTGTTTGTGTATAGACGAGTGGATTGGGGAGTACATTGCCGGTGGTGATCACGTTGGTTTGGTTATCGGTGTAGAGCTGGCCAAAGGAATCGTAGATCAAGCCTGGCGCATCATTGTAGATAAAAAGCGTTCCTATCGTGTTGAAGGTGATGTTATCGAGGGCGACAACATCTGCGACCGTAGTGGTGCCTGCGCTATTGAAAGTGACAGCGCCTAAGACGGTGAGCGCCTCGTAAGAGCCGAGCGTGATGTTATTGCCACTTAGGGTCAGGTCTTGTTCCGCTGCGATGGTGGCGACGCTGACCAGTTGTGTGCGAGGAACGAGAGGATGGAGGTCGATGTTCCCCGTAGCCATTAGATTTCCATGCAGCTCAATGATCCCATCGGGCATCAAATCGCCCGGACTTAAGAGGCTAGAGGTCGTATTACCGGATGGATTTAACTGGATCGCACCGCCGCTTGCTACAATCGTATCGACGATGATCGAGGCGTCGCTCGATGAGATCGTTACGCTGGAGCCGCTTGTGATTTGATCTCGGAAGGTCGCGTCTTCGCCAGAAGAAGCGGTGAGTTGGCTCACCGTGATCGCACCATCGACGGTGATCTGACCGTTCGGCGCTTCGAGATCGAGCGTGTGGGTCGGCCCACTAATCGAGCTATGGAAAGTCATGCCGCTTCCCGTATCGGTGATGGTGATGCTGTCTTCGAGGATCACGGGATCATTGAAAAGAAGGGTCGAGCCGGTCGCGGTAATATCATCAAAGAGATGGATTTGATTTGCTGATGCGTCTAAGGAGAGAATGTTATCGACCAAATGGAGGATGAGGTTGCCCGAATCTGCGTCCGCTACCATCGCAAAAGAGCCGTCAATGGTATCGGCAAACGTAATGCCTGTCGCATTGAAAATGGTATTGCCAATCAAAGTGACGGAAGAGGGGAACGTGAGCGAGCCGCTGGAGACGCTCCAAATCGAGCTCGTTTGGAAAGCGTCGGCGTTTAAAGTGGGCGTATTCGTGAGAAACAGGTTGCCTTGATTGGTGAGTAGCGAAGCTGCGTTGACAGCAAAGCTCATGATCGTGACGCCATCTCCTAAATCGATAGCCCCAGTTCCTGCATCCAGGGTCAATGAGGGGCCGCTGATTTCGCTATTGAAATCGATCGCAGTATTGGTGGTCGTAATCACAATCGGATTGGAGAGTGTGACAGCTCCAGCTCCCGTTTGATCAAAAGGTCCTGAAATCGTGATATCGTCGCCAAGCGTGGCTGCTCCTCCATTATCGATTGTGAGTAAAAACGGACCATCGACTGTGCTTTCTAAGATTACGCTTCCAGTTGTTGTAAGAACCGCATTGTCATTGAGGACAACTGGGGGAGTGACGCTCAAAGAGGTGCTCGAAATGGAATTGAAATAAGCGGACGTACCATTTGTGATCGAAACGGCATGAAGAGGGGTTGCTCCTACGACTCCTACAATTGTGACGGAGCCGCCACTTGAGCCTAAATCCAAGCCAAAGCCGCCATCGATCGAACTGGTAAAGAGGATCGCACCGCTCGCCGTCACATCTACATGGCTCAACAACGTTACAGGTCCAGTGTAAGTGACACTGCTGCCACTCCAATCAGACCGGAGAGACAAGACGGAAGAGGTGATCGCAATGGGGCCTGTTGAGGTGACATTGCCATTATTATTAAAGGCATTGCTGCTCGATATGGTAATAGCCGTCGGAGCGACCACGCCCCCAACCACTCCTCCAAAAGAGGTTGTCCCACTCGGCGATGCAAGCGTGAGGGAAAAAGAGCCATTGATCGTGCTGGTAAATTGGAGAGAGCCAGAGGTGGCTGTAACGTCTAAATTACTTGCTAGAGTCACAGGACCTGTATAGGTAACCGCGGCTCCGCTCCAAGTTGATCGGAGAGTCAATGCGGAAGAAGTGATAGGAATCGGGCCCGAAGAGGTGACATCGCCATTATTATTGAAGGCGTTGCTATTCGATACCGTGATTGTGGTCGGTGGTGTGGACCCTCCAACGATTCCACCAAATGAGGTTGTTCCACTCGGTGATGCTAAGATTAAAGAAAACGCTCCATTGATCGTGTCGGTGAATTGGAGCGAGCCTGTTGTGGCGGTCGCATTCGTATTGGCTGCGAGCGTCACGGGACCCGTGTAGGTCACTGCCGTCCCATTCCACGTAGAGCGAAGAGTGAGGGCGGAAGAGGTGATGGAGATGGGTCCTGCTACGGTCACATTGCCATTATTATTGAAGGCGTTACTGCTCGATACGGTCAAGGTTGTGAGGGGAACAGAATTACCCACTGCTCCTCCAAGAGAAGTGGTGCCGCCTGCTGAGGCGAGGACGAGGTGGAAAGCCCCGTTGATCGAGCTGGTGAATTGGAGCGAGCCTGAGGTGGCCGTGACACCGACATTGCTTGCAAGAGTCACAGGCCCTGTGTAGATCACGGCGCTGCCGCTCCAATCGGATCGGAGAGACATGGCGGAAGAGGTGATGGCGATGGGGCCTGATGAAGTGACATTTCCATTATTATTGAAGGCATTGCTACTGTTAACTGTAATAGCGGTTGGAGGAGAAGTGCCTCCAACAACGCCGCCAAAAGAAGTCGTGCCATTGTCTGAGTCTAAAGTGAGAGCAAAGGCTCCATTGATCGTGCTCGTGAAGTGGAGCGAGCCAGTGGTTGCTGTGGCAGCTACATTGCTCGCAAGTGTGACTGGGCCCTTATAATCAACTGTAGTTCCGCTCCAAGTTGAGCGGAGAGTTAAAGCCGAAGAGGTAATATCTATCGGACCTGAGGAGGTCACATCCCCGTTATTAGTAAAGTCTGTGCTGCTCGATACGGTGATGGCTGTAGGTGCAGAAGAGCCGCCGACAATTCCTCCAAAAGATGTTGTGCCATTCGCAGATGCAAGAGAAAGAGAAAAACCCCCATTGATCGAGTCTGTGAATTGGACCGAACCTGTTGTTGCTGTAACACCTAAATTGCCTGCAAGAGTGACAGGTCCTGTATAAGTCACAGCCGTTCCGCTCCAGGTCGACCGGAGAGTGAGGGCAGAAGAGGTAATGGCAATCGGACCCGATGAGGTGACATTGCCATTATTATTGAAGGCGTTGCTGGCTGATACAGTGATCGCAGTTGGAGCAGAAGATCCGCCAACGACTCCGCCAAAAGAAGTTGTGCCGCTAGGCGATGAAAGAGTGAGTGCAGAGGCTCCATTGATCGTACTCGTAAATTGGAGAGAGCCTGTTGTAGCAGTAACATTCGTTGTTCCAGAAAGTGTAACAGGACCCGTGTAAGTGACCGCAGTGCCGCTCCAGGTCGAGCCAATCATCAAGCCAGCCGAAGTGATCGAGATAGGGCCAGAAGAAGTGACATTGCCGCTATTCGTAAAGGCGTTGCTGGTCGATACGGTGATGGCGGTTGGAGGAGAAGTGCCACCAACGATTCCGCCAAACGAGGTTGTACCGCTAGCTGATGAGAGAGTGAGCGCAAATGCTCCATTGATCGTGCTGGTGAATTGAATCGAGCCAGATGTCGCCGTTACATCGGTACCTGCACTCAGAGTAACGGGTCCAGTATAGGTAACCGAGCTGCCGCTCCAAGTAGATCCGATGGTTAATGCAGATGATGTGATTGCAATGGCATTCGTCGTCGTGATATTCGCGCTATTGCTAAATGTGCCGCTGAGAGTTACAGTCAAAGAGGTTAAGCTAGAGACTGCTCCTCCTAAACTGACCGGCCCAGTCCCTGCATTTAGATTGAGTGTGTGAGCGCCGGAGATTCCGCCTCCAAAAGAAATACCGCTTGAGCCCGATGTGAGGATGACGGCATTTGCTGTCAGCACAGTTGGACCAGCAGAGCGAGTAAAGGATGCAGCTGTGATATTTTGACCCAGTGAGAAGGTATTTGACGTAGTGATCGCCAAATCTCCGACTGGCGTTGTGCCACCGACCGCTCCATTTAAAGTGATGAGCCCATTGCCCGCATCCAGAGTGAGATTTGAGCCGCCATCAATGGTTGAAGAAAACAGAATGGTCCCCCCTGTCGAAGTGAGAACGCTTGCCCCTGTTAAATTGACAGGTCCTGTCAAAGTGATGCTGCCCGCATTTGTTGTTAAATTCGATCCGAGTGAAATCGATCCGGGAGAATTCGGAGCGGAAATCGAAAGTGCATGGGTGCTGCCCGTAAGGGTAATGCTCGAATTGATCGCAATCGTCCCAGAGCTTGTCTGTATAGTTAGGGGAGAGGCGAATGAAGCCGCTCCTCCGTTATTAAAAGTGACATTTCCCGTCCCTGTAGCGGAGCCGAATACGATCGAAGAAAAACCGTTATTGAATCGAGAAAGGGGCGTAATTTGGAGTGTTCCAGCGGCACTTGCTCCGATGCCGACAGTCGTTGCTGTTCCCAAAGGTTGAACGGTCAGTACACCCGTACCTGTGAGATTCCCGCTTAAACTCAGAGAATTGCTCGTAACAGAAATGTCTCCAGAAGTTGTGACAGCCGCAGATGTAAACGATGTTCCTGTTGCGCTAAAAAAAGTAGGTGTAGCGACAGCGCCAGAAATAGTGACGGCCCCCGTCGCCGTTAAGGTGAGCGATTGCGCTCCCGAAATGGTGCTTGTAAATTGAATCGCGCCACTCGTTGCATTAGCGACCGTTGTTCCATTTAAAGTCACGGGACCCGTATAAGTGATCGCCGATCCGCTCCAATTTGAATTGATCGTAAGGGCGGTCGAGGTGATGCCGATCGCATTTGTAGTCGTGATATTGCCATTATTGCTAAAGGTATTGCTATTCGACACGGTCAGACTGCTTAAATTAACCGAACCGCCAACAACACCGCCTAAAGAAACGCCGCCGCTCGCTGCGGAGAGAGTTAATCCTTGAGCACCATTAATCGTCCCCGTAAATTGGAGTGAGCCACTTGTGGCGGTGGCACTTGTTGTTCCATTTAAAGTCACG
>JBEHXF010000017.1:0-35068 GCA_048498835.1 Chlamydiota bacterium
GATGAAATCGTCTTTACCCGCGGCACAACCGATGCGATTAACCTCGTCGCCTCTTCGTGGGGCAGAACCCACCTCAAGCCACACGATGAGATCCTCCTCACCGAAATGGAGCACCACTCCAACCTCGTCCCCTGGCAACTCCTCGCTAAACAAACGGGCGCCACTCTCCGCTTCGCTCCGATGAGCGATCTCGGCACAGTCGATCTCATCGCCCACATCACACCGAAAACAAAAATCGTCGCCACCTCTCACGTCTCTAACGTAACAGGCTCCATCCAGCCTATCGCCGCTATCGCTAAAGCTGCACATTCTGTCGGCGCGATTCTCCTCGTCGATGGAGCGCAAGCCGCTCCCCATATGCCTGTCGATGTACAAGCGCTCCATTGCGACTTCTACGCCTTTTCTGCGCACAAATGTTACGGTCCAACTGGTCTCGGTATTCTCTACGGAAAGAAAGCACTCTTAAACTCGATGCCTCCGCGCGATGGCGGCGGCGATATGATTCTCCGCGTCGACCTGAACGAAACGACCTACGCTCCGCCACCTCTTCGGTTCGAAGCGGGGACACCGATCATCGGTTCTGTCATCGCCTTCAAAGCAGCTCTTGATTTCATGAACTCCATCGGTCTTGCCAACATCGCCGCTCACGAAGCTAAGCTCCACGCTCTTCTCGAAGCAGGCCTGCGCGCCATCCCAGGCGTTCGGATCCTCGGTGAACAACCCAATAAAGCCCCGCTCACGACCTTTACCATAAACGGCGTACACCCGCTTGATCTCACTACACTCCTCGACCTCAAACACATTGCCGTCCGCTCTGGCCACCTCTGCGCTCAGCCCTGCCTTCGCCGCTTTGGCCTCGAATCAGCCACTCGAGTCTCCTTCGGCATCTACAACAACGAAAACGATGTCCATCGTTTCCTCACCGAACTAAATCAAGTCCTTTCTAAGGATCTCTCTTACTCCATCTAGTTTTGCTTAGAGGGTGTTCTGTATAACATTCTTAAATAATTAAAGATAAAAAATATCAGCGCAGAGAAAAAGCAGAGGCGCTGAGACGCAGAGTGTAACCGAAAAGAGAATCATTTCTTTTTTTCTTCGCTCTCTCTGCGCTGATACTTTTTTCATTTATATTCTCAATCTGAATCGAAAATTCATTAAAGAACAGTCTTAATCGCAAGCGATCTTGGCTCGTTCTAATGGGGCTAGTGAATGGACCCCAAATGTCCGCAGAGATTCTCTCGTTGTTTCTTCTCCTAATCTCGGAGGATTATTTACTAGATTCTTTAAGAGAGGGTAGGTTTCTTCAAATTTTACCCGTAACCATTCTGTAGGAAAATATTGAGTCAATTCTTTTACAGAATGGGTTGGAAATAAATCGTCAAAAAACTTTTCTTTTAGAGAGGATATTTGTTTTAGCATATTGCGATACGTTACGCAGTGCGCTCTTCCTCGCTCAAATATCCAAAGTCCTCCACAACTCGCAAAACCAATCCAGTACCCATTATAAAACGTTTGGGGTACTTTCAGAAAGATAGTGATAGCTAAAGCTGCAACGACTCCAGCGAGTCCGATCATCGCTGCGATGTTTCTCTTTGTTTGTATCGTATTGATATGCCTGCTTAAGGCAATTTCGGCGGGTGATCCGACAGCAAGGCTCATGCAATCCTCCAAAATCTAGGAATGTAAAGTCTTTGTAAATAAGTTGTAAATTTAATTTTTAGCCGTCTGTTTGTGTCAATATCTCATTCAATGTTAAATTTTTTGCCCCAAACAGAGGTTTTATCGTGAATGGTGTATATCCTTCTATCCGCGCGTTGCAAGAGCTGCGCGAAATGCCAATATTACAATCGACAGAATTGACAAAAGAAGAAGAGCAAACGGCGAACACGGTACGAATGCAGCAGATGAAGTTGGACCCTCAACAAAAGAAAATGGGACTCGCTTCCACTGTTTTAGAATTCATGGAGAAGCACAAATTCAATGAAAGTATTTTGGATTTAACGGATTCGTCTGGATGTTTGTTGAAATCGCGACTTGCAAATAGAACAGCTAAACTAGACCTACAGATGACTGATAATCTTTTTACATTTAATTCCTTGCAGGTTGCTGTAGGAACTGAAAAAGTAGTACATGTCGCTCTCATGCTTCTCTATCCAGAAGGTAAAGCCTTGATCAATGCAAGGCAGGAGTTGCCTGTGCTTGATGCTGAAACCGTTTTTGGCAATCAAAAGAAAACTCGTGACTTAGTCAACTTAATAAACGAAATAAAAGCAGGAAGTGATTGGTCAAAGAAAGGAAAAACACCACTCCAAATTGCTGTGAAAAAACACAATCCGTTGCTTATTCGTCTTCTACTGGAAGAGGGCGCTGATCCAACCGAACAAAATGAGAATCGACAGAACACACTTGAGATGGCGGCGGCTCAATTAAATCCCGAAGATAAGGACTTTCGAGAGATCATGGACATTCTCACAGAGGCTCTTCAGAAAAAAAAGGAGATCGCGCCTATTGAGGATGACTATTTTTTGGTTTCGAATTCTAAGTGATTCTTATTGGAGTGCATGCTAACCTCTTTGCCTAAATTTTTACTTCGGAGTTAGATCATGAGTGCAGTGGGGTCCTATTCATCGGTTCAAGAGTTAGAAAAACTGAAAGCGTTGCCAATTTTAAAATCAACAGCATTGACAAAAGAAGAAGAGGCGGCCGGACTCGCCGCTCGGATCAGTGGTTTAGGTTTGGATTCACAAGGAAATGAAACAGACGAGAGCCGAGCTGTTCGAGCTGGAATTCAGGAAGCGAATTCAAGTGAAGCGGTTGGAGCCCTTGACGATCCGAGCGGATGCTGGTTAAAAACTCTATTGAGCCGCAAGATCGCTCGACTCGATCAACCGACTGGTCCGGATATATATGCTTCAAATGTTTTACATCTGGCTGTTGCAGAAAGAAAAACGACTCATGTGGCTCTTATGCTCTTGTATCCGGAAGGAAAGACCTTGATTAATGAAAGAGAGAAAAAAATCTCTCCTCAACCTTACCCGGTCCCCCAAATAGCACATCTACTTAGACAGTTAGATATGTTGTATGATCAAGGGGGCGAGTCGTCTAAAAGAGGATTGACACCGTTGCAAATAGCCGCTTACGATGCTAATCCCTTGATGATCCGTCTTTTGTTGGAACAGGGCGCAGATCCTACGGTGCAGAATGTTCAGGGTAGTAACGTTCTTCAACAGGTGAAGAGGCTAAATAGTCCTACAAAGATGGAGCATTATGAGGAAATAGTCGAAATCCTCACCAAAGCTCTGCCGAAAGAAGAGTCGAAAGAATCAGGTGCGTAGAGAACTATTTTAACGAGACAGGCTCGTAGATTTGCTCGGCTTTGCCATGATTTGGGTTGTTTTAGGGTGTTGGTTCTTGCTTAATTAGTAGCTAACAGCAGCATAAAATGATCGGAGAGGAAAAGAGGGGCGCCGCCGATGTTGATTCTCCGTTAGGAGAATTAACTGGGCGGAATACTTTCAAACCAGCGTTGCGGATAAGACTTTTCTCGAGCTGAGCCCCGGAACCTATCCTAATAAACCTATTACAGGGCAATCTTTAGATTTTCTGTTGTTGCGTCAATGACAAGAGGATGAATTTTCTCTTTTTTGTTCTTGGAAAGATTTTCTAAATTAATTTCTTTGTAAAATGATCTAAATTCTGCATCTTTAACTTGAATGTGATCTAATATATAAAGGCGAATGTAAACTTCTAAAGATGGGGAAATTTTATTTTCTCCGCTTTCCCATTTCAATACGGCTACATGACTTACTCCGAATGTTTTCCCAAATTCAGTCGTAGTCATTTGTAAATAAGATCGAATAAAACTTAACTCATCTTTAGTAAGCGGAATGCTTTTATGAGCAAGTGCTTCTAGCACAACGAGCATGAGCTTATTCATATTGATATCAATATACCAATCGCCAAATTCTTTCTTCATCGGTACGTTAATTAATTTTATTGGAAATCCTAGCCCGTCAAAAATGAATGTTTTTTTCTTTCTATTTTTCATATTCTAATCAGATGTCGAAAATATCTTTTTCAATCTCATGTCGCCCATATTCGAGGACTCGTAAGATATCCGGTAAGCTTACGCGATGCTTTTCCTGCCGCTCAATAGCGTGTTCTTTTAGGATATAGGTCCCGTTTTGAACGGGTTCCTTAACTTTTCGCAGGATTTCTCTGCTTGCTTTTCCCAAATTGGAGTGCCTGTTTAAGCCTCTATTGTAACTTGATTACAATTTGGAATCGATAGTTTCAAGTATTTATGTTTGTTCAGCGACTGGCTCGTAGATTTGCTCGGTTTTCCCGACGATTTGGGTTGTTTGTGGTGGGTGGTAGGTAATTCGATCTTTGGTTGCGAGATAAGTTGTTTCGCCGACGAGGATCGGGAAGGGCGGGAGGTGGTTCTTGAGATGGAAGGCGAGGTCGACGGGGCGGCCGATAGCGGTGTAAGAACGGTGGTATTTTGAGCCCATATCGCCGACGTGACAGGGACCGGTATTGATGCCGATGTTGAGTTGAATGGGGGGAAGGGAAAGGGTGGTGAGACGGCGGTTGAGTGAGGGAAGAGAGGCTTGCATTGCGAGAGCTGTTTTAACGGCGCGGTAGGCGTGGTCAGGGTCTGGTAGGGGCGCATTCCAGAAGGCCATGATGTGATCGCGCATAAACTTATCGAGTAGCCCTTTTTCATCAAAGATCAGTTGATTCATGTGGGTGAGATAGATGTGGAGGTATTCTTTCAGTTGATCGGTTGAAAGGGTATCGGCAAGGGTTGGAAAGTTTTGGATTTGGGCGAAGAGAATGGTGAGTTGTTTTTGTTCGCCAGAGAGGATGAGCTCCCCCTTTTTTTGGATCAGTTGTTCGAGTTGTTCGGGAGGCATGTAGTGTCCAAAGAGTCGCTTGAGTTCTTTTTTTTGTTCGCGGTCTGAAATGTAGACGCAGATGAGATCGAGGGCGAAGATCGTGGCAAGAGTGGGCAGCGGGAAGAAGAAGGAGAGGACGAGCGAATGATGAGTCCACATCCAATAGTTAAGCGCTTCGAGGATAGCGATGAGGGCGACGCAGAGCAGGAATGCTGTGACGCGACTTACGTAGGGAAAGGTGAAAGCGGCAAAAGCGCCTAATAGGAGAACGAGGAAGATGGCGGCAGCGCGGCCCCAATTCGGCTTGTAGGGAAGGTACTGGTCGATGATGCCGCTTGCGATGGTGGCTTGTACTTCAACGCCTGGGAACACAGGCGAGATAGCGGTTGCGAGAAGGTCGGAAGATGCCGTAGCCGTCAGGCCGATGAAGATGAGTTTGCCTGCGACTTGTTCGGGAGCGATTTTCTGTTGCAGAATATCGGTGGCCGAGAGGTATGGGAACGAGTAGGGAGGGCCGCGGTAGGGAATGAGAATGCGACCCCAAGGATCGGTTGGTATGTTCAGCGAGCCTAATTGGATCTGCTCGATGACATGATGGGGGCCTGATTGAGAAGTGATGACAGCGGTAATCGGAGTCTGTAAAAAACGGGCAGCCGCTTGCAGAGCAAGGGCTGGATAGACGTTGGATTGATGGCGCATCAGAAGGGGAGAAAAACGGAGAATCCCATCTGCATCGATCATGGCATTGATGAAACCGCCTTGTTTTGCTGCCTGCTGAAAGAGGGGCTGATTGCCGATGTAGCCATTGAGCTGAGGAATGAGGGTTTTTTCCGCGGTCTCAGTCGATAGAGTGAGAAGGGGCTGTGGCAGCTCTCCGACCTCTTTTCCGTTGCTTGCAAAAGCAAAGCCCAGAAAGGAGGGACTATTTTTAAGCGCGTCTGCGAGAAGAGCGTTGGTATCGAAATGGCTTTTCAGTGGATCGAGCTCTGCGGCTAAGGAGGGCTTAGCGTTCACCAAAATATCGACAGGATTTTCTTCTAGTTCTGAAAAGATCATATCGAATGCGATGACTTTAGCCCCCAACTGTTGGAGCTCTCTTGTCAGAGCGGCGAGTTTTGAGCGGTCCCAAGGCCAACGACCTTGTTCAGCGATGCTTTTGTCATCGATATCGACGATTGCAAGGGAAGGATGAGGGGAAAGGGGGCGATGATAACGCTTGATTTGCCGGTCGTAGGTATCGTCTTCGAGTTTGATGATCCAATGATTTAAGAACGGAGGCTGAAGATAGAGCAGAGCGGCAATCGCGAAAACGACCGCGAGAGAAATGGCGATGACTGAGTATTTCTCTTGAAACTTAGCAGGCCAGCGCATAAATCTTCCTCTTCTTTACCCATGCTCTGAAGAGCTTTAAATTGCGAGTTATTTGTTGACAAAAAGCGGTTTCTAAAAGAGCATTTCATCCTAAAGGATTTTTTTATGAAGTATCTCCATTTTTGGATTCTGTTTCTCGGTTTAGCTACAGCAAGCTTTGCAGCGGAGAAAGTTGGACGGGTATCTGCTTTGGATGGAGCGCTGAAAGCAATTGATTCAGATCAGGTGGAACGGATGTTACAACGGCACTCCGATGTGTTTTTAGGAGACACGTTAATTACGGATGAGGGATCAAAAGGAGAAATCGAATTTCTCGACAAGACCATCGTGCTACTGATTCCTGGATCGGAATACACCATTGAAACATACAGCTCAGATCAGTATGCGGCCCGGCTCTCTCAAGGTGGCGCTCGCGTAAGCACCGGCTTGATTGCGAAGAAAAATCCAGAGAATTTTATCGTGAATACACCTAATGCGACCATTGGTGTGAGAGGAACAGTCTTTGAGACGCGTATTTATCAGGGAGATACTTATTACGGAAGCTCATCAGGAGGCATTTCCGTCCGCAATAGCGGCGGACAGGTCGATTTAGGCTCTGGGCAACGCTCCAATTACGCTTGGAGTTCATCAGAAGGATCTGCACCTCAACTATTGGGACAAAGACCTGCCGCCCTTGATCTATCGTTATTTTCTCCTCCTACTGGCATGGGATTGTCTCCTACAGCTTCTGGCGCAGCGGCTGGAAGTGCTGCTGCGAGCCGCGGACTTGCCTGGGGCGTTGCAGCCGGCTCGGTGGTCGTTTTAGGAGCGATTGTGGGTGTCGTAGCGGCAACGGCCAGTGAATCTTCTTCTGTTTCCTCAACCAGTCATGCACACGGACACTAATATGTCGACTTGGCTAACAATCCTCTTTTTTCCCTGGATTTCATTTGCCAGCCTTATCTTTCTCCACATTCCGAAGACCGGTGGAACTACGCTCCACTATTTACTGGAACAGCAATACGATAAGAACTTCTTTTATCCATTTAAGGTCATTCCAAAACGGTACCGAGTGAGTTATCAGGAAAAGAGTCGAACTTCCGTTCTCCATCGTTTCCCAACGATCAATCAGGAAATTATTTCAGGGCACTTTCCCTTTTGGTTTTTACAGGAAAAAGATCCCAACTTTTCTACCTCTTTTATTTTCACGATTCTAAGAGATCCTGTCGAACGGGCTATTTCCCATTATTTCTATAAGCTCAACGAATATTCTGCTCCAACCGATGTGCAGCCTAATATGATGTGTAAAATGCTCTGTTCTGACATTACCCTTCACGGTGAAGAACTCTTGCAAAACGCGTTAGAGAACTTACAAAGGGTTAATTTTTTGATTTTTATGGATGATTTTGAAGCTGGCATTCAACGCCTCTTTTCTAAACTGGGCTTGATGGCGGTGGAATCTATTCCGATTTGCAATCCGTCTAAACATACCCCACTCAGTGAGGCCATGATCGAAAAAGTGAGACAAATCAATGATCTCGATGTGCGTCTCTACGAGTACGCCATTCAAAATTTAAGATATAAGAGTTATTGAGAGAAAGCCCCCTCGGGAGAGGGGGCAAAAGAATTACTTCTTGATGTGCTTGCTGAGCGCGCCAGCGAGTTTCATCATATCGATTGGACGGCTTCCAATTACGGTTGAAAGCTTCTTATCTGGATTGATCATACGGCGGTTTTTCGCATCTTGGCACTTGTGCGCTTTGATGTAGGCCCAAAGTTTTTTTACAACCATTGGGCGGGTCGCTTTTTTAGCGCCTACGATTTCTGCCAGCTCATCAGATAGAGAATAGGTCATTTGTGTCAGACCTGATTTTCTTTTGCCTGAAGCTTTTTTTACTTTTGCTTTTTTAGCTTTCGCCTTTTTTGGCGCTGCTTTTCTTGCTTTTTTCTTTGCCATGTTCCTATCCTATTGTGACTGTCTAATGACGGTCTCTTACTAATTGAATTAAAAACTTTTCTTTATTTCTGCAAGATAATTTTTGCAACTGGCATCATGGTTTCTTCACTTTTTTTGGATTTGATCAATGAATGAATTATTTCTCCCTTTGCTGGAAGACTCTGAAGATAAGAGCTCACCATTCAAAAATTGCATTCGAAAAAACTACCGACATATTAGAAAATGGGCAAAGAGAACGAATACAAATTCTTTTCGCATTTATGATCGAGATATCAAAGAATTCCCTTTGGCAATCGATTATTATGACAATCGCTTTTGCATCCACGAGTTTACTTTTGCAGAAGATGGGGGTGAACCGCGAGAAGATCTCCATCTAGCTGCAGAGAGCGCCATCCGCTCCCTCTTTGGCCCAGCTCCCATCTACTGGCGAACACGAATGCGCCGCTCGAAGCTGGAGCAATACGAAAAAGCGGCTCAATCGAAAGAGTTTTTCCCTGTGCTCGAATATGGCATTAAATTCTGGATTAATCTCACCGATTACCTCGATACAGGCCTTTTTCTCGACCATCGAGAGACACGTCATCTCGTCTACACTCTTGCGAAAGACAAACGGGTCCTCAACCTCTTTGCTTATACGTGCTCTTTCAGTGTCCATGCGGCCATGGGCGGCGCCCGTTTTACTAAGAGCGTCGACCTCTCCAACACCTACACCTCCTGGGGCGCTGATAATTTCACTCTAAATGACCTCTCCCTTGAAAATAACGTCATCATTCGAGACGATTGCATGAAGTTTCTCGAGCAAGAGCGAGGTCAATACGATCTCATCATCATCGATCCGCCCACGCTCTCTCGCTCCAAGAAAATGGAGGATCTCTTTGATGTGCAACAGGACTATGTTTTCTTGATCACGCGAGCGCTGAAATTACTCGCTCCTGGCGGCCTGATTCTCTTTAGCACGAATTTTCGCAAGTTCGTCCTTGATCCCAAACTCTTACCACCTTGTCAAATCATCGATATTTCAAAGAAGACGCTTCCGATTGACTTCCGCGATCCCAAGATCCGCTATTGCTGGAAAATCATGCAGAAATGAGTCGAGTAGAGGGGGGGGCAATAAATCTTTTTGCAACGCTGAAGAAACGCAACCACAGAGTTCACAGAGAGAGGAAAAGGAGCTTTACAGAGAAGAAATAGGAAAGTAATCAAAATTGAGAATTTTTTCTCTGCATGCTCTAATATTTCTTGAAAATTGATTACAGAATATCCTCAAGATGTTGTTAGTCATCAAAAAGGAACAGGATAAGTAGGATCGACAAGGTCGGCATGATAAGCAGAATTATTTTTGGGTTGCAAGGCTTCCCTGCATCTTGCGAATCCTGCCCGATTCTCCCGCGAAGCGGATCCTATCTTTCTTTACAGAATACCCTCTTAGCTCTGTTTTTTTTTCCTCTTATTTGTTTCGCGCAAAACCTTATTTTTGTCCATTTAGGTGAAGAAATCCCTTCTTGCTTGTTTACGACGATGAGACAAGCCCGTTTTTTCAACGAAAAATCGGATCTGTATCTTCTAGTAGATAAGAAGGCCCACCCGATTTTTGAGGAGAAGCATAGAGAGTTTTTGGAGCGTGAACAGGTCTTTCTCATAGACCTCGGGTCCATCCCACTTTCAGAGGAGCATCGAACTTTTTGGGAGGTAAACCCGATCGATCCTTCGATCTCTAAAGGCTTTTGGGTCTTTGCTTCAGAGCGTTTTTTTGCTCTGTTCGATTTCATTCAAGAAAAGAGGCTAAAGCAAATCATCCATTTGGAAAGCGATTCGATGCTCTACCTCGATCTTGATGAAATCATGCCTCATTTTGAACAACTTCGAATAGCGGCCCCTTTTCAATCCCTCGTCGGATGCATTCCCTGCTTTGTGTATATCCGCGATGCGGAGAGCTTATCACTATTGGTCAACCATATGTTGGCCGAATTAAGTGGGGGGAAGAGCCGAGCGCCTCATCTCTTTGTCAATGACATGCAGACGCTGGCTAGTTTTTTCCGTACCTACGGAGCTGAGTTTTTAACTCCACTTCCTACTCTCATGCCCGAGTATGCTAGGTTTTATCCGAAGAGATGGAGTCGATTTATGCCTGACAACAGGACCTCTCTCCGATTTCTCTCGAGTCAGGCTTCTCAGTTTCCAGGTTGGTTATTCGATGCTGCGGGTCTTGCCATCTATATGAATGGAAATGACAGAAGAGATTCTCCAGGGCATGGCGCAGGGACTATTCATTCCCGTTCCCTCTTTCATCCAGGACATTTTTCCTATTCTTGGGGAGAAGATTCCCAAGGAAGGGCGGTTCCTTATCTCTCTTTCCGAGGAAAGAATTATCGAATTGTAAATTTGCATTTTCATTCTAAAATGCCTGAAGAATATACAAGTTTTAATTCTGTTCGAAAGAAGCTTCCATGAGAATGTTATTCTTTTTTCTCTTCTCAGTCGCTTTGTCTGGGAAGCAACTCGACTCTAAGTATTTTATCGCTATAAAGAAATACGAGCCTATTCCCGATTTTCATACTTACATCTCCTTCGAAGCTCCAGAAGGGAGATTTTACGCTGATCCATTTTTATTTAAAATGAACGGAATTAATTATATTTTTTATGAAAGCTATGATTATTTAAAAGGGGTTATTTTTGTTGTTTCGTTAGACTGTAATGGAATTGTTTCTGAGCCTCAAGTTGCGCTTGAGTTGCCGACTCATCTCTCTTTCCCGTACGTTTTTTCCGATCGAGATGAGATTTACATGCTTCCAGAAACTTACCGTTCTCGTTCTATTTCTCTATTTAGGTGTATTGAATTTCCACATCAGTGGGAAAGGATTAAGATTCTCTTGCGAGGAGAAAATTACTCTGATTCTATTCTGTTTTATCATGAGGGATATTATTGGCTTTTTACGGCAATACAAATGGAGAAACTTAGAATTTATTACGCAAAAGAGTTGTTGGGAAATTATCTGCCTCATCCCTGTAACAAAAAAGGAATTAAGGGGAGAAATGCCGGTTCGGTTTTTTGGCAGGAAGGGCGTCTGATTCGCCCAGTGATGGATTGCAGTGGCAAGTATGGAAAAGCAGTAATTTTCAAAGAGATTGTCCGCTTGACAACTGACGAGTTTGTTGAAAAGGAACTCTCCAGATTAGAGCCAAATTGGGCTCCCGGTTTAGTGGGAACCCATTCTTATTCACAGAGTGAAGACTTTATCGTGTACGACGGAGAGAGACTCATTCCCCGCTAGAGAAAAAAGCGAAACGTGAGGAAAGCTCCCACTTGGTTCAGATTTCTCTCTGGAAGATCCAGCGCGGACGAGGAGCCGATAGGAAGATATCGATAGTAGGGTGTTAATTCTAGCCAATAATTTCTTGTAAATCGATAAGCGCCGGAAAGGCGGACAGCTGCCCCAACGCGATTCTTAAGCGTCCACTTCGCATCGGAAAGCGTTGATACGCGGAGAAATTGATTGAAAGAAGGTAGGCAATCGCCCTGCAGTCCAAAGAGCCAATCGTTCCATGTATATCTTGTTTCAAGGCCAGCTACCGCGTAATAGTCATTATAGTGAAGTGTGATGGAGTCAAAAGTGTCGTAACTGGTTTGATGAGAACGGAAAAAATCGAGTCCAAGTCCAGCGTATGGGGTAATCGTCCAGTGATGTTTCACCCGAAAAGTGTATCCCCCTACCGCTTCCGTATACCACTCAGAAAAATCGGATCGATTTTGAGAGCTGGAAAGGGGGCCAAGGTTGTAAACCGTTCGAAGTTGACCGAAAAATTCATCGGGTTTTTCATAGGTGATTTTACCTACAACTCCTCCTGTGCTCCCGTCGTAAGTGGGGGGAGTTGAAAGCGACATCCAGGTGTACTGGCCGCCCAAATCAAATGACCAACCAACAGGTTTATATTTTTGCGCTGATTGAATCGTTTGATCTTTGGGTCGCATTTCTTTAGAAAATCCTGTTGCGGCAAGGAATAAAAGGTAGATCCAGAGAGTGCGATTCATGGTATGCCTGCTTGATTCAATTTAGCTTGATTTTTGTACAGTTCTGAGTAGTAGTAAGGTCTTAATCTATTGATATTGTAAAGCCCTTCAGAAAATTCGTATGTTCCAATGGTTCGGATCAGACTGGTGTCATACGATGAAGGCGATGAGATAAGGGATGGGGATGTCGAGCCGATCGGAAGGGAGAGGATAAGAAACTGGCCTAAATCGAAATAGCCGCCCGCAAATGTCGCCAGATCGGTTGAGTCGATGGCAATCGTCACGAGTAATCCTTGGTCCGTGGTTGGGGGGGCAATTGAGGTCGCCGTTGAAGCGTCTGGTGCGACTGAATAAATAAGCGGCAACATGGTTGTGTAATCTCCGCCAACTAAGATCGAAGTTCCATCGGAATAAGTTGCGGCAGCTACGAGCTGTCCAAAATTGCCATCTGGATTCGATATAGTAGTAGCAGAGCTACTGTTCTGAGGTAAAGAATAGATAAGAGGAGTCAGGCCGCCTGAATCTGTGGTGCCAATTAAAATCGCCGTCCCATTCGGTGTTATGGTTAGATCGTAGATGGAGCCTCCATCATCGCTTCCGGGAACGGTGATTAGATCGGGAGTTGAGGAACCGGAGGCTAGTCGATAAATCAGAGCTTCTCCAGGATCGGTAGAACTATTTTGACCGCCAAAAAGAAGACTATTGTTTGGCCCATTTTTGACGACGTTGAAAGTGCCGCTGGTAACCCCCATAAATTCAAGGGGAACGAGTTCTGTTGCGCTGGGAGAAAGAGAATAACCAACGGGCATGTCCCCCAATTGTCCTGCTAAATAGGCAACATGATTGGATGCTACAGCCACAGAAGCTAATAAGCCTATATCTCCATCTGGGAATGAAATAGGGACGAGTTGATTGGCGCCAAGAGGTAGTCTGTAGACAATCCCTGAGATTTCGTCCTGATTGCCTATGAGGATTGCATTCCCCATGGAATCGAAAGCGGCGTCCACGAATTCGATTGCGTTGATCCCCGAAGGAAGGGGAACGGGATTGATTTGATTGCTTACAACAGAGCCTTTATAGAGAAGCGGGAGATTATTGCTATCTTGTCCCAAGTAGAGAACGGTACCACTGAAAGAATCGATTGCAACTTTCCTAATCTCACCTTCTAAATTAGCAGGAAAGGCAATGGTTCCTGTTTGGCTTTCATGGCTCAATAGGCTCCGTGAAACAGGATACTGGGGAGCATCGCTTCCTGTTCCGATTGATACAGCGCCCCCTAACAGAATCAGGTCGCCAAATCCCCGTGCGAAGTGACACAAGACAAAAAATAAGGTTCCCAGAATGTTCTTAGAGGCTTTGCTCATTCCCATATTCCTTGATTGTAGAAAAAACAATGGGAGATTCTTATATCACAAACAAGGAATCTGATCCTAAGAATTTTTTTAGTTGATCGAGTCTTGATCCCAACGGTCAAAGAGAGGCTGGAGCTGCTCGAAGGCGATTGGCTTGATGCCTTCAGGACCTTGGAAGACATGATCCAGAGAGAAGATCAGGTGGAGCATAAACGAGAGATAGCCTGCGAGAAGCGCAGTCATAATCATTTGGCTTGCGAGGCTATCCAGACCAAAGAAAAACATAAAACAGATGGTAATAAGAGCGCCGATGATGAGAAGGCTCCACATCATGGGACCTAGGTGTTCTCGTGAATTGAATTGACGTGAGATTCTGGCGTCCATAAAGTTATTCAACTTAGAGATTGATTCGGTATACCACATCACCATCTTTTCATTCGTCAAGTCGATGTTGTAGTAACCTTCCCAAATTTTCTCCATGATATCTTGAGTCTGTGTCTCAATCTTCTCTTGTTGTCTTGTCGACCACTCTTCTCGGATCACATGATCTACGTAAGCGCGTAAGTTAGTCCGAATTGCATTCCGGTCTTTTGCTTGGAAAATGCCCGCATCTCGGTAGAGGTTAGCGACGGTTAGCGCTTCTGTCTGAATCGTCGCCGCAACGTTATTGTATCGATCATGCACATTGACCACGATAAAGCCGAGAATCACGCTATAGAGGACGCCGATGATACTGAAAGTAAATCCGACAACATCGTGGCTTTTTTTCAGATTATCAACTGAGATTTTCTTTCTGACCAAAAGAAGAATGGAAAGAGATCCTCCTACGGATAGAGCTACGATGAGTATGCAAGAGAAAATCCAAGAAGGAGATTCAAAAAATAGATTCATAGATAAAGATATAGAGAGAAAGGGACTAATCTACAAGGGCGTTGTTTTCATCTACTGCCAGCGGCTTGAAGCTCTGATTTTTGGCGGCTAGATTTTGCGACCCAGTAGCCTGGCGGAGATCGCCGTAAACTTCAGTATGTTAGCAAGATCGAGCAATGCGCTGGGACGCAAAAGATGCCGATGAAAAATCAAATGTTCAGGCCGATGGCAGTATATAGTGGTGGCCCACTTGGTCAATCATCTGGTTGAGCGCTTTAATCCAGGCGAGCGATTCTTTCCCCATCACCTGAATAATGAGCGCCCAGGCTGCAGTGAGAAGTGCGATGCCAACCCAGGATTTGAGCGACATACCGAGGAACACGATTTGCACTTGGGGTGCAAGACGATTTGCAATGCCGAGAAAGAGGTCGGTCAAGAGCAGGCCAATGAGGGCCGGCGCGGCGAGCTGAATGGCGAGATCGAAAAGCGATTCAGCGGCATGAAAGGTTTGTTTCCAAAAGGGGACATTCAGATTGAAAAAATTTGGGTTAAAAGCGCCATCGACGGGGATGAGGCGATAGGAATCGGCGAGTCCATCGAAAAAGAGGAAAGGGCCGCCGAGGACGAAAAAGACGGCGATTAAGACGTAGTTGTAGAGAATGCCGATTGGACCGGTCTGACTCTGAGTCGTGGGGTCGGTCACTTGTAGAGCGGATGAGCCGCGCGAATGGTCGATGAGCGAACCTGACATTTGAGCGATGAAAAAAGGAGCTCCAGCAAAGAAGCCGAGCACGGTGCCGATGAGAAGCTCTTTTAGCATGTAGCCCACAAAGGGCATTCCAAACGGGATGTTTTGTTTGATGGTTAGAAGATTTTGCGGAAGAAAAATAGCGACGAGAGACAGGCCAAACATCATCCGGAGCGTCATCGGGAGGTTTTTAGCGCCGAGGAAGGGGGCGAGTGTCATAATCGGAAGAATGCGCGCTAAAGTGAGAAAAAAAAGGGAAAGAACGGTAATCGGCGCGACATTCGGGAGCGAGAGCATGAGGTTGAGGTAGGAGTCGGTTGCGTCGAGCGAATTCATGGGAGATTTTACGTCCCGCTGTATTTAGAGAGACTATTGAAGATGGTGGTGGTGTATTGAAGCACTTGCCCGCCGAGCCATCCGCCCAGGAGAATGATTGTGAAGATGGTTGCGAAGAGCTTTACGGTGAAAGAGAGCGTTTGCTCTTGGATTTGCGTGGCGGCTTGGAAAATGGCGACGAGAAGGCCGAGCACCATCGAGACGAGGATAGGAGGTCCTGAAAGAATGAGGATGAGAATCAGCGCTTGGTAGGAGAATTGATAAATTTCATTGGCAAACATCTGTCCACATCACTTGTAAGATATTGCTAGAGCTTGAACCAGAACTGTCCATCCATCGACCATGACGATCAAGAGGAGTTTAATCGGGAGCGCAATGGTCAGAGGAGAGAGCATCATCATTCCCATGGCGAGAAGGATATTCGACACCACCAGATCGATCACGAAAAAGGGTAGATAAATCAAAACGCCGACTTCAAAAGCGCTTTTCAGCTGGCTCGTGATGTAAGAGGGAATGAGGATGATGAAGTCCGTTGGCTTCAGTTGCGTTTTATACGGCTCTGGAAAAACGCGATAGCCGAGGGTATAAAAGCTCTTCACGTGTTTGGTCGAGGTGTTTCGAACGAGGAAGTCGCGGAGCGGCTCTTTGGTCGCATCGACCACATTGACGACGTAGGCTGCAGCGGCACCCGACATCATTTCAGTCGGCGGATTGGTCGTAATCACACTTTGCCCTGCGTTGTACATCTTGAGCCCTGTTGGAAACATGACGTAAATGGTAATGAGCAGAGCAATCCCGTTGAGGACCTGGTTGGGAGGAGTTTGTTGCACGCCAAGCGCGTTGCGAAGGAGAGACAGGACAACGACAATCTTCATGAAGGAAGTGAGAAGCATGATTGCAAAGGGAAGGAGCGAGAGCCCTGCGAGGACGGCGAGTTTTGTGATCATCGAGGGGTTTTGCGAATCGGTTGAATTGGGATCGATGACAACTTGACTGGTGGGGACAACGGGCTTCGGTTGCGGGGCCGACTGGGCTAGCAGAGGGAAAGAGAAACAGAGAAACAGGAGGAGGAATTTGCGCAGCATATTACTTCTTCATAAACGATTCAAAGGCCGATTCTAAGGCGCGCCACTGGTTTTCAAGCTGGGCATTGATAATCCCCGCTTCGGTTTCGATCATACATCCACCCGGTTCGATATCGTCTCTCTCTTGAATGGAGAGGTTTTCGAGGTGTTCAAACATCTTGCGGATTTTCGATCGGGCCCCTTCGATTTGCTCGAGGTCAGCGCGGTTTACAAAAATGGTCACTTTTCGGTGTTGGGTGACCGGTTTGAGCGAAGTCATCACGATGTCGACAATCCGGTCTGGATGGAGTTTGAGCTCTTCCCCCATGATTTTGCGCGCCGCTTTGAGAGCGAGAGGCAAAATCCGTTTCTGCACATCCTCGCGGATCTGCTTCAATTCATGATCCAATGTAAGAATGTGCTTATTGAGGGAAATAAGCCCTTCTTGGAAACCCTCTTGGAAGGCGAGCTCTTTCAGCTCTTCCGATTCTTCCATCGTCTCTTTTTTATATTTTTCCGCTTCCTGCTCGACTTGGGCCAGAATTTCCGATGCCTGAACTAGCGTACTAAATTCCTCGGCGGGGATCACTTTTTTTCCAGGAGCGGGGTGGACATCTTGTCCGGAGAGTAAGGAAAAGAATTTCATAAGCGGTTCAACAATTCCTCTATCTGCGTGGCGATCGCGCTTGAGACGCCAGGGGTGGCCTCTTTTGCGCAGAGTTTATAGAGCGCATTGCCTCGCCCGATGTCCAATTGGTGACAGAGCATCCACACCAAATCGGGATCTTGGCCTGAGAGAGCTAGAGCGAGCCTTGCAAGCCCTCTGCGGTGAAGCATCGTTCGCAAGCTCTCTTCATTCCCATCCCAGCGGTCCAAGCCCAGTCGGGGAAGGGGATGCGCCTCTTTTTGCGCTGAAAATTCTTTGAGGAGAGCTTTATGCTCCTCCGTTAGAAAACTGTAGATTTTCTTCAGGATTTTTGTCTCTACAATTTGCCTCAGTTCAGCCGCTAAATCGTGCAGGGCTAGAAAATCGATGAGTCGGATCAATTGTTTCTTGCTCAGTTTTAAGAGCTTATTCAGCGGAGAAGCAGGCAAGTAGTCGATCGGTAAATTTCTCTCTTCGTAGCCGACTAAACTATGCAAAAGCTGTTCGCGCAAAAAACTGCGAGCTGTTTCACTGATCTCTTCGACAGCTCCTTTGATCGCTAGCGCTTCGCGTAAATTCTCCGCTACGATGGGGCTGAGCGATGCTAAAAAGAGTTGTTGTTCTTTGTTGCTAAAGCTTTTTAAAGTAGGTAAGAGCCAGGACCAATGGACCCGCTCTAAAGTCGAGCTGTTGGTGAAACTTTCGGCGTCCACTTCGTCTTCAAAAGTGGGAAGCTCAGCGAGGGTCATCCGCTCCTCTTCAGGCAAAAAGCGCATGAGAGCCTGCTGCCTTGCTGGCTCGCAGCGGCTCAAAAAGCCCTTCAAGATCATCTCGCTGCGGACATTCATTAAAACCTAACGTCAGATTGTGGGCGGAGTTTCCGGTTCTTTTTCTTTTCTCTTCATCAGAAGCGGATAGAATTTATAGACCATCCAGCCTAAAGCTCCGGCAAACAGCAGATTGAGGATGATGAGCGAGAAGAAAATTGCTCGGAATCGCGCTAGTGATGTCTTGGTCATGATGATCGACCAAATGCTCACATAGTGCTCTTGCAATGCTCTCGGACCAATCGGTTCTCCATCCATCGACAACTGGATGTCGGCGATGCGTGCGCGATCGGAAATCACCGATACATTTTCAAAATCCAATCCGCTGACGCTGCTGGAAACGAGCCGTTTGATCTTCGTCTCCATGTGACTATTTGGATCTTCCATGATCCCCTGGTGCTTCACATAAACTGAAGCGGTCGTTTTGGGCAAAATGGCACCAGGCGTTGGCGTCGCTTCAGCTGTAGGAAACGAAAGTTGCACGTCGGCATCGATCACGCCGTCGATTTTTCGAATGACATTTTTAATCTCTTCGGCAAGGCCTGCCTGGTAGCGGATCGTCTCTTCCCGATCGCTCGACATCAAGCCCGACTTGGCGAACAAATCCAAGAGCGTCGTTCCCTGTTGCCGTGGCAAGCCCACTTTCGCCAAGAGCGACATGGCATCGGTCATCCGATCTCCAGCCACTGCAATGTTAAACATATTGGAAGGGCCCGTTCCACCCACTTCGCCCGCGCTCGACTGCACCTTTTGCGCAGCGATCCCTTTCGAGGCCAGATAGACGACGATTTCGTTGGCCTCCCGCTCCTCTACATTGTTCACAATCGATTGATTGGTTTCGCAGCTGGCGAGGAAAACAAGACTGAAGAGGAAGAGGAGTTTCGAAAAGCGCTTGATCATAATTTATATTCCCAAAGGTCTCTACTACCTCTTATAACACTGATGCCGCTAGAATTTCAACAAAAGAGGAAGTTTTAATAATTGAAGGAAAGAAATGTCTTGAAACTCTGTCTGAAAAATCAGTCGTTGGCTTCGAATTCTTTTTTCAGTTGATCTACTTCGGTTTGCAATAACTCAACTATTTCTTGAACGCCTCGCTCCACTTTTCCGCTCGGCTCTAGCCCCATTCCCACGTAAAAGAAAAACCACTCAATCCTGACAGGAGCTCTCAAATTTCTGACTTTATCCGCTAAGCTTTCTAATGGCCAACTAAATGATCTCGTCCGCTCTTGAAGCTTCTGCTTTCCTGAGTGTGTTTTGCGTAAAGTCTCTACCGCCGCATAGATGCTTCCAACCTCAAGGTTCAAAGTCGTCAAAGAGTCTGAGCGATCTTTGTAATTCTGCGCTTGAACTCGAAGTGGTCCGAGCTCGGCCCTGTTTTGGCAATTCCACGCGCTGGACATGATAGAGCCGTGTTCTTTATACAACTCATTCAGCAATTTAAAATAAGCCGTTTCTGCTCGCTGAACCGATGTCGCCATAACGCCTCCGCAAATAAAATTACTCTGTAATTATTTTGAAATTAGCTCTGCTCAAATGCTTTTTTTATTGATTCCATTTCCTGAGCGAATAATTTTTCAATTTCTTCAAGTTTGGGATCTTTGATTTGAGCTTTATTTTCTCGAGGTAGATTTAAACCAACAGCAAGATTGAGGACCTCGCTTGGATCTCTTTGATTAATGACTTTATTAGACAAGCATTCCAAAGCAAATCTAAAGTTTAAAGCTTGGCTACTAGCTTGGTTTTGGCTTTTTCCTTTGCAAAGATTTATCAGTTGCGTGTTTGTTGTGTGAATTAACGTGATTAAATTAGATAAAGTGGCAGAACGAGCAGAATATTGTTGCACTTCCGAATGAAGCGGTGAATATTCCGTAGAATTTTTGGATTGCAACGCTGCCCCTACTCTTCGACAAAGAGGTTCATGTTCACCTTGCTGGGTACGAAGTAAGTCAAAATAGACCGTTTCTGCTTGCTTAACCGATGTTGCCATAAGCCCTCTGAAAAAGAGGTTATTCTAAGGGATCTTAAAAAACTCTTCAATCCAATTTGATTTAACAAATTAAACAAGTGGAGCTTGGTTTTTCAGTGGGTGGCTCTTGAGAGGATACATAGATTTCCGCATCCAATAGCGATAAAGGTCCCCTCGGCCCTTTATATTCGGCAAATAGATACTCGATTGCCTCTTTTGTCGAAGGGGCAAAATAGGCGAGTTTAACCCGGTTATCAGCAATATCTGTAGAGAGATACCATTTTAATTTACTTTGGAGGCTTACTTGATGCACGTAGTAGGAAATCCAGCTGATTAAATTTTCTCTATCTCGCTCTGCCCAGGGACTGTTTAAGTCTTGATTCATCTCTTGTAAATTGTCTGTGGAAAGAAGGGTTACTTTTACCGCATATTGTGTTGCATGAGGAAGATCGATGTGGGCTATCCAGCAGCTATCTACCGCTCCTTTCCGTTCCTCAAGAGGAATTTTATAATAGAGTGATATCCGATATTTGAGCTCGGTTCCCACTCCTTCCTGTGTGAGTTTGGAAAAGAGTCTCCCTTTTTCGCGAGTAAAAGCGACAGTCTTTTCGACGGTTTTTGGATCGATTTTAAGCGATTTATAGATAAAGCTATCTTTTGATTGGACCTCTACAGCTCGATTGCGGGGGCAGAGACTAGGGAAGTCTTCAGGAGTTTTAGGAATCAGGTGGATAGGACTATTTTTCCCCAGATCGCTGTTGTTTTTTGCGGGAAGCCAAGTCCAAGTGGAAACAATCTGTTCAGGATTAAAATGAAAAAGCGCGCCTTCGTTTATCACAGCTTTATCTCTATTTACCGACTGATCCAACTAGGGCAGTTGCCAAAGCGCCCGCGGTAGTAGTCTAGGGCGCCGAGGAGGCCGGCGCGAAGGCGCTTTACTTTTTGGTTCAGCTTGGGATCGGTGCGCCGAAAGATGTTTTTTTGAATCGATTTCAGGAGGTAGTGGCGCAGCGTTTTGCGAAGCTCGGGATAGACGACTTGTTGCAGGATTTGCTGCCGCTCGGCGTAGGGCAGATTGCGCTGGAGCCAGAGGAGGCGGCTTCGCCACCAAAAGTATTGAGTGTGAGGCTTGCCGCCGGAAAAGGAGGCAGAGACTTTATGCCAGACATTGGCTTGAGGAGCGGTGCGGACACCGAAACCTTTGCGTCGAGCGCGGAAGCAATAGTCGGTCTCTTCCCAAAAGAGAAAGAAGTTCGGCTCGAGGAGGCCGATTGTTTCGGGAACCGAGCGGTGCATGAGAAGGGCGGCGCCGCAGACGTAGTCGACGGGCTGACTTTCAAAGGGCTGGTCGGGCTGGCCTAAGCTGAGCGATTCGAATCCGGCGATGAGGGGATTCCAGCGGCCGCCGAGATGATCGATTCGGGTGGGATCAGCATAGCGGAGAAGTTTGGCGCCGAAAATTTTCGCGTCCGTGTGCTCTTTCGCCGTTTTTAGAAATGCTTCGAGAAAGTCTGGCGCCACGGTCGTGTCATTGTTGAGAAGGAGAATCCAATCGAACGGTTTTCCCAATGCCCAGCTAATGCCGATGTTATTTCCACCGGCAAAGCCGAGGTTTTCTTTTCTTTCAAAGATCGGGACGTGAGGATGGGCGGCTCGGATGGCGGAGACCGACCCATCGGTCGATCCATTATCGATGACAATGGTCGTCGCTTTTTGATAGGTACAGCGGGAAAGAGAGTCGAGACACTCAATGGTATCTTTCTTCCCGTTCCAATTGACGAGAATGATGCAAACTCGATCGCTCCAACGTCCCATCTACGAGAGCCTAGACTGGTAGGCAATCCAAGCTTTTTCTCGGTAGAGGGCTGCTTGTTTACGCGGGTTTGGATTTTTGTAGATATCGCGGCCGACGATGATCAGATCGCTCATTCCTTTAGTGACAATGCTTTCGATGGTGCGGTATCGCTGCCCGAGAGAATCTTTGCCAGGAGTTAGTTGCACGCCAGGCGTGCAATGGATCATCCCCGGTTTTTCGCTGATTTTTTTTAAAGAGATAAATCCCATCACAAAATCGCTGTGCTCTTCGCCGAGCGAAACGGCTTTACGGGTGTATGCTCCTGTGGCGAGAGTCCCTTCTGCGCTCATCTCAGCGAGAAGAAGTAGCCCTTGTCCTTTGGCGGCCTGTTTTAATCCTTCGATAATGCCGGACCCCGGCACGATATGAGCGTTGATCATGTCTGCCCAGTCGGCGATGCGATAAATCCCTTGGCCAAACTGGAGCGCCACCGTATGCCCAATATCGGCAAATTTCCGATCTTCAAAAATCAAGAAATTGTGACGATTGGCTAATTTGCGAAGCTGATCTCCAAAATCGGGGGTAAAATCGGTGAGAATATCGACGTGGGTTTTGAGAAGACAGATTTCAGGGCCAATTTCATCGGCGAGTTTTAGGAGCTGCTCTTGTGAGGTAACATCGGCTGCAAGGGAGAGGTTCGTCCCTTTTTGCTCCATGAGGCGGAACAGTTTTTGCGCCATGGGATGGCGCGTGAGAGAGGCGCGCTTAAAAAAGCTGAGATTCTTGGATGAATCGGAGGGTTTCATCGGCGGTTTGCTCATCGATTTTTTTCTTTTGCAGCAGCGTTTTTACAATTGAAGTGATTGTACATACAGCATGGAGTCGAATTCCTTTTTCAGCAAGATGCTTTCTTCCTCCTTGCTCTCGATCGACCAAGACAACCGCTTCTTTCACCAAAAGCCCCTCATGTTGGAGAGGTTCCACTGTCTCGAGAATGCTCTTGCCGCTCGTGATGACATCTTCGACGATGAGACAGCGATGGCCGTGGGAATAAATTCCTTCGATGAACCGGCCTGTTCCATATTCTTTTTTCTCTTTTCGCCGCAGCACCATCGGCATTGTGTGGGCAATCGACATCGCCGTAGCAAACGGAAGGGCGGTATAGGGAACACCACAGAGCAAATCAAACGAGGTGTTGCTGGCAGCTTCCCAGAGCGCTTCAGCTATTTCTACGAGTAGTTTCGGTTTTGAAATGGTTAGCCTCAAATCGATGTAGATCGGTGATTGCTGTCCGCTCTTCAACGTGAAGGAGCCGAATTTAAACGCTCCGATTTCAAAAAGCTGCAAAATAATCGATTCAGCGCCCATTGTGATACCTCATAGCAAGTAGGGGATCCCACATCATTCCGGTTGCGCTCATCGCGATCTCGGCGCCCGCTTCCAAAAACGCATCGAAATGCTCGGGAGCTGTGATCCCGCCGCAACCCATCAAGGCGAGATCGAGTTTTTCTTTTCGGATGATCTCTGCAGCCTGACGGATAAAGTGAAGCGCACGGGCGCGTATCGCGCTGCCACAAACGCCGCTCGTTTCTCGTCCTGGCCCAAGTGCAGGAGTCACCTTCATGCTGACTGAATTCAGCCCGCAAATGGCCCTTGCTCCGCCTCTTGCCGCAGCTAAAAAGACCTCTTTTTGCTCCGTCTCTCCGATTTTCAAGATGAGTGGGAGGGGATGGATCGCCTTTGCGATCGCTCGCGTGTATTCTTCCACTGTATTCGGATCGGTGTAGAGACTCCCTTCGGATCGATCGACATTCGGGCAAGAGAAGTTTGCTTCAATCACTTCTGCGCCGGCCTCTTTAGCAAACAGAGCAGTGCGGACGAAATCATCGCGAAAGCTAAGGCCTTGATTCGGTGTCCCAACAACTGAGACAATCAACAGTTGTCCTTTTCCCACGGCACTTTTGGCTTTGGCAATATCAGCGATCAAGTAATCGGGTGAGCGAGACGGCATGCCAAATGAATTGGTCACGGTCAGATCGTTTAAATCGGTTGGAGCAGATATGGGCACCGCTGTATGCGGACCCGTTGTTTTAACATAGATCATATTGGGCAGCTTATGACCTGGATGAGCAAAGCTCCGAATGGTTTTGTAGACCAGTACATCAAATCCGAGTTTGGCTGCTAAGGCGATCCAACGACTATTGAGAAGCGGTCCTGCTGGAACGCCGATGGGTGAATCGATCTTGTGGCCTAAAAAAACGATCGGATTCCCTTTTTTACGATGGGGAATTTTTCCTGAGAAAAAGGGACCTTCTTCCGCATTTTCCAAATAGCTTTTTTCGATATCGTAAATTGGCGTCACAACTTCTCCAAATCGTAGAGATGCCCTTTTAAAACCGTGTAGCGTGGCCATCCAGTGAGTTGTTGTCCTGCGTACGGAGACCACTTCGCTTTTGTGTAGAGCGAAGCATCATCGACCCGCTTTTTTTTCTGTAAATCGACGAGCACTAAATCGTCATGAAGCGGGAGATTGAAAATTTCGCGGGGCCGTGTATGAGTGAGCGAAACGATCCGCTCTAATGTGAGCTTTCCCTGATGATGAGCGTTGAGAAGAAGGGGGAAGTAGAGCTCAATGGAAGGAAATCCCGATGGAGCTTGTCCATAGGGGCGATTTTTTTCCTCGAGTGTATGTGGGGCATGATCGGTCCCAATCGTGTCGATGGTTTCGTCGTGAATCGCTTCCCACAAAGCTTCGGTATCGGTGCGCAAGGGAGGATTGACGAGCGCTTTGGTACCCAAAGAACCATAGTCTCGCGTTGTCAAAAAGAGATGATGGGGAGCTGCTTCGGCATAGACGGGGAGGCCTTCCTTTTTTGCTTGGCGAATGAGCGAGAGCTCGTCCGCGGTACTCGTGTGAACGACGTAGAGGCGATTGCCGTAGCGTTTCGTGAGTTCAATTGCAAGGCCAACAGCTCGGGCTGCGACTGCGCTATTGCGTATGAGCGAATGGGTGGCAGGATCCGTTTGACCTTCGTATTTCTTTTTTCCAATCTGGATCAGCGTCTCGTCCTCTGCATGCACAGCGACCAATAGATCATTTTGTGCGGCAATCTGAAACGCATCTTCGAGCGCGCTGGATTCATCCATCAAGAGATCACCTGTCGAAGATCCCATGTAGATCTTCAATCCGATGACTTCCTCTTTCACTTTTGGAATTTCACTCAAATGGGTTCGATCGGCTCCAAAATAAAGACCGTAGCGAAGAGGGAGATTGGCTTTTTGAAGCTGCCCTTCTATCAATTCTTTTTTTTGATGTAATCGGGATAAAGTTGTGCAAGCGGGAGTATTGTTGGGCATATCGAGGACAGTTGTTACGCCGCCGGCAAGGGCAGCCCTCGCTCCCGTTTCCCAAGTCTCTTTGTGCTCGGCTCCAGGGACTCGGAAGTGGACGTGGGGATCGATCAGCGCTGGAAACAAAGTCAAATGAGAGGCCTCTAACACCATATCCTGCAAGGAGTTGATGCGGTAATCAACTCGGCGGCCATCGAGCATTTGGATCTGTTTGAGCGTGATCATACAATTTATTTATTCTATTGAAAATCCTCTTTAAATGTGGTATAATTTCTTGACTCAGGATGCTTATGTTACAGATAAACAGTCTTTTAGGTGTTGGTACTTGTTGGTTAGCCGCCCTTAGTATGAGGGCTATGTGGAACACGACCCAAGATGGATTAGTTTCGAGTTATCAACAAGTTTCCTTTCTAGCGAAGAGAACAATTGAGCAAGCGATTGTTTGTTCAGTCATTGCATCGAGTATTTCTTTGGGAGCAACTACGGGAATTTTTTTGTCGAAGAAAATTTCAATCGCCAAGAGCTCTTTCGTTGGAATGATAGCTGGAGCGATTTCGGGACGAATTTCGATGATTGCCGGACGCTCTTTAGCCAATCAATGGATCGATGTTTATTCTCCTCCTAATTTAGTTAATAGCGGTTTTGATGCCGAGTTCTTTGCAGGACTTGCAGGAATGATCGGAGGGGCCTTTCTCGGTCTCATCTCTTCTGCAACTGCCGCCGCTGTAGCAACCCGAAAAAGAAGCAATCTTTTTGCTTTTTCAGCGGCAGTTTGCATGAGTCTTCTAGCCTCAACTCCTTTTTTCAAATAGAGCGCGACTAGTCATCACTTAGAGGGTATTCTGTAAAGAAATTTTAAGAGGATCAGGCAGGATTTGCAAGATGCAGGGAAGCCCTGCAACACAGAGATAATCCTGCTTATCATGACGACTTTGTCGATCCTACTTATCCTGTTCTTTTTTGAGGACTAACAACATCTAGAAGGAATTCTGAATTTTGATTTCTTTCCCATTTCTTCTCTGCGTCTCAGCGCCTCTGCTTTTCCTCTGCGCTGATATTTTTCTCGTTTATATCCTCCATCTGAATCGAAGATTGACTCGTTTAGGGCAGAGTCTTGATGAATTCAGAGACTAACAAACTGACTTTAGGTTCTGTCTCATTTGCATGCCGGATGATTTCGGGAATATTCACAGGTTGTAGCGTTTCGTAGTAGCAGCAATCGGTGATGATCGAGAGGCCAAGCACCCGCATGCCCATGTGGACGGCAGCGAGATTTTCAGGAACAGTCGACATTCCAATGGCATCGACGCCGATGATATGGAGCATCCGGTATTCGGCTCGTGTTTCTAGTGCAGGTCCCTTTAAAGCTGCATAGACCCCTTTTCGAACCGGAATTCCCTGCTGAGATGCGATGTTTTCTAACGCAGTGATAAATTGTAGATCATAGGCTTCATAGAGATCTGGCCAGCGCGGTCCGATTTTTTCGTCATTTGGGCCGATAAGGGGGCTGTCGGAGAGGAGATTGATGTGATCTTTGATGATCATGATATCGCCCGGCTTATAAGTCGGATTGACCCCGCCTGCGATGTTGGTCAAAATGAGCGTTTTGGCACCGAGCGCTTTCATCACGCGGATGGGGAAGACCACTTGTTGAGCGGTGTAACCTTCGTAGAGATGGAGTCTCCCTTGCATCGCGACAACTCGCTTTCCTTGATAGGTGCCCAAGATCAGTTTACCTGCGTGGTGTTCGGTCGTAGTGATGGGAAAGCCAGGGATTTCGGTGTAGGGGATTTCAGCTTCTACTTCAATTTGTTCCGCTACTGCGCCAAGTCCTGTGCCAAGGACAATGGCAACTTCAGGTTCAACTGAGCATTGTTGTCTGATGTAGGCTACCGCAGAATCCATCGTTTCAGAAAGAGTTGGTTGAGCAAACAAAGTGAATTGAAGCGGAATGAGTAAGAGTAAAAGCGATGCGAATAACTTCATGATGAACCTCATTTAAAAAAAGAGGCTAAGAGAGTAACCCGATCAAGTTAGCGATGCAAGAAATTTCTGGGTTTTGTGTAGATAGCGGCGTTGGCGGTCCCTTTGCAATCGCCTAAGCCGCATTGTTGAAAGGTGAGGAGAACGAGGAGTGTGGCGATGAGGAGAGTAAAGAGGCAGGCTGTTTGTTCGAACAGATTAGGAGTTTGCTTTTTTTCACTGCCGGGAGTGTGAAGAGCGAGGAAGATCGCGATGGCAAGGAGAGAGGAAGAGAAGATGAGAAAGGACCAGGTATAGAGGCTTAAACAGAGGAAGGGATTGCCGAAGATGGGGAATTGGGGGCAGGCGTGTAGAGCCATTTGCCTTAAAGCAATGGCCGCGCCCAGAAGCGAACTAAAAAGAGCGAGCGCGTAATGGCGGATTGAGAGGCCAAAAGTGAGATTGAATGAGATGGCGATGGAGGTGGCAACCATGAGGCTGCGCTGTAAAATGCAATAGGCGCAAGGGAGTTGATGGCCCAGTATTTGGATGCCGATCGAAATCGACACGATGGTCATAAGGACATAAATCAAAAGGGCGTTGAATGTTCTTAAGAATAAAACCATCTGTTTAACTTGGGGGGAACATCCAATAGACGCTGAAAATTCCCTGTGCATAGGCAAGACTATTCCGCCCATAAACGGAAAACCAAGCGCCGGCGACGACACCGAGACTATCGCTCCAATTGTATTCGATCGCGGGAGCCAGGCTGAGGTTATCGTTATACCCACCGCCGACAGTAGCCGGCGCTCCTTTAGATAATGTACCAGGTTTGCCGTTGAATTTCGTTCTATTTTGGGCTGTGTAAGCTACATCAAGTGCAAACACCCATCTTTGGGTAATGGTGCACTCGATCCCCCAATCTACAATGAAGGTGCTTCCTGGCTTTACCGTTCCATTTGTATTGTGTCCGCCGCCGTAGGAATTGAATCCTTTTACATGAACAGGAGTTGCGATGTTATAGCCGAGAAAGAGGCGGGTATTGACGGGATGCTGGGTAGACCAAAACATCAATTTTCCGAATCCAAGACCAAATTGAGTTTGGTAAGAGCCCTGTCCGACTCCGCTCAAGGCTAGACCGTTCGAACTTAAATGTTGGTAGCGTCCTGTTGGAAAAGTTTCTTGGATGGTGAACTTGATTTGCGGAACGTAAGGTGTTTCGCTATAGACCAAAAAGCCAATTGTAGCCGGGATATCGTCGAATCCTCCACCTTGTTCTCCGCTTTGCCACTGTCCTGAAGCATTGAGGGAAATGAGAAAATCGACGGTTTTAGTCACTCCGAATTGGAGGATATTGGACGATTTCAATTGGATGAGGTTCGGAATGCTCTCAGCATTTCTGTTTTGATTGTAGCGGGCGTAATTTCCAGCGAGAAAAACATACGGTTGAACCATTCCAAATCCAGGTGGGACCATCGAAGCGGAGGGAGTGAGGAGGGGCCCTGTGTACCAGGGATTGAACATTTTTTTCGCTTGATCGAGTTGGTGTTGCGCGCTATCGAGTTCAGCTTGAATCTCTTGTGGACTTTTCGGCGTAGTTTGAGCCTGTAGCAGAAACGGAATCGTAAGAAGTAAAGAGATGAGTTTCATAACTCTCCAGTCATAATAATAGTATTTTTATTTACCTTTTACCCCATTTTTGACAAGTAGGAAATCAAAGGGAGTGTATCATGACAGATCCGACTAGCAATAATGATCAGCCGCCAAAAGTTTCACCGGCCGATAGAAAGCTCTATGAGCAAGAATATAAGAAAGGAGCTGCCTTATTTCAGCAAGCTCTCGATCAATATTCGCAGTCCACAAATATCTACCAGAAAGAAGAGTTTAAAGAAGTGATGAATAAAGCGATGGACGTATTGAATGATGCTGCAAGCGCTTTAAAGCGTCAGCAACTCTTAGACCAAAATCAGAAAATCGCAGATGATTTCGCTGCCTTCCAAAAGAAAGAAGACAGCGCAGCGCAAGCGAAACTCAAAAGCGATCTTGACCAGGCAAAAAAATCTGTCTAAAGAAATTAACAAGGATACGCTTCGCTTTGCGAAGCTGCAGGATCGGCTCCCATTCGGTCGCCGACAGGATTAAAAAAAGGCTTATTTTCAGCCTGTTGTCGCGTAAGCGGCAATCTTGCCCGCACGCTTCGTGCGGATCTTGTTATTTATTTAGGAACAAATAGACCGAACTTTAGAAATGAAATTGGTTGTTAGTTTGAAAAAAAAACCTTCAGCTTTTCGAAGAAGCCCTTGCGCTGCGGGTGATTATGCGGCGTTTCAAGCTGTTCAAAAGAACGGAGAAGCTCTTTTTGTTTTTCGCTGAGCTTAACAGGCGTTTCTACGATTACGTTTATCAGTAGATCGCCCTTTCCTTGACCATGGACATTGGGGAAGCCCTTGCCGCTGACGCGGAGGGTTTTGCCGGTTTGCGTCCCTTCTGGAAGGGAAACGCGGCAAGTCTCGCCAAAGGGTGTCGGCACTTCTTTTTTACAGCCTAATGCTGCTTCAACAAAGGTGACAGGGAGTTCCAGGTGCACATCGTCGCCATCTCTCGTAAATGCGTCGTGTTCTTCCACTTCGATGTAGACGAAGAGATCGCCTGCAGGACCGCCTGCTTCACCAGCGTCACCGTATCCGCTCATCTTGAGGCGCATGCCATTGTCGACGCCAGCGGGAATGCGGACTTTGATTTTCTGTTTTTCTTTGATTCGACCCGCTCCGTGGCAATCTTTGCACGGATCGGTGATCACTTGACCAGCGCCGTTGCACTGCGAACAGATGCTCGACATGCTGAAGAAACCGCGACTTTGAAAGACTTGTCCTTTGCCTTGGCAAGCGGAGCAGGTTTTGATGCTCGCTTTCGATTTAGCGCCAGAGCCGTTACAGGTGCTGCAAGCGACAAAATTATGAATCGTCAGTTCTTTTTCTGTGCCGGTAGCCGCTTCCTCGAAAGAAACTTTGATCGTGGTTTTTTTGCTGGTCCCTTTTTGTGGACCGCTCTCTTGTTCGCCAAAGCCACCGCCGCCGAAGAATGAATCAAAAATCGATTCACCGCCACCACCACCGCCTCGTCCGCCAAATGCGCCCATAAAGGTGCGAAGGGCTTCGTCCATCGAGGAGAAACCGCCGGGGAATCCGCCCGCTCCGCCGCCCATTCCGCCTTTGAGTCCATCTTCGCCATATTGGTCGTAAATGCGACGTTTATTCTCGTCGCTCAAGGCTTCGTAAGCTTCGGAAACTTGCTTGAATTGGGCTTCGGCTTTTGCGTCGCCAGGATTTCGGTCGGGATGGCATTCGAGCGCCTTTTTGCGATACGCCTTTTTGATTTCATCAGGCGTAGCATTTCGCTGAATGCCGAGGGTGGCGTAATAGTCTTTCATAGAATGAATGGCTCTTTGAATTTCGATCTGAGCTTAGCAGATCGATGATTAAAGTGCTACTTTGGGCTTAGTATCCGCGGCGCAGAGCTGTCTTCGTGCGCTTTGTAGCGGCTTTCGACTTTGCGCGGCTCTTGACGGATGGTTTGTCATAGAAGCGGTGCGCTTTAGCGGCTTTCATGATGCCTTCTTTGTCGAGTTTCTTTTTGAGAGCGCGGAGTGCTTTGTCGATTGGCTCGCCGATACGGACTTTTACGCTGGGCATTTGGTATCACCTATAGTTGGTTGAAAAAATTGCATTTTATCATATCTGAATATGAGGTTTTCTTCAAGATGAAGAGGAAAAGAGGGGAGCTTTCCCATAGGCGGCCCCATTCTATAGAAATAATTTTAGCCCAGTTTTACGACCAATGCCGATAGATTGTCCATCGAACCAGCGAGAAAGGCAGAATGGACGATATTTTTAGCTAAATCTATTGGTGTGCTGGTTCGATTTTTGTAAATCGCTTGAGCCACTTGACGTGTGCTCCCCACATCCCAAACCCCATCACAGGCTAAAACCAGGTGCCCTTTGCTAGGAAGTTTGGTTTTGGTGATTTTAGGTCTCGCGCTGATCACTCCCACATTGAAATCGCCAAATGCGCGGGCTACGGCGAGCCTCCCATTGACTCGATTATCCCAGATCACATTTCCTCGATTGTAGATCCCTTTGGCATAGCGTGGATCGGTAGGCTTCGCATCTTCACTCAATTGTCCAAAGGAGCCATTGTCTTCCACGAGAATCGTTCTCGAATCGCCAACATTGGCACACCAAATTGAGCCATCGACAATCAAAGCCATCGTCGCCGTTGAGCCGCCATCAACTTCAATTTCTTTGAGCTTTTCATTCGTAGTCATACAACCGATTTTTAGCGCGTTCCAGATGCTTGTGTCTGATAAATCGGTTCGAGATAACTGTACTTTCAAGTATTGTGGAAGGTAATTTTTAATCGTCCGAGCTGTTTCTTTGCTGCCATGTCCATCGAAAATAGCGAAAAACTGAACCTGATGCTTCGCCCCATTTGAATCGGTCACTGTAAAAGCTGTATTGAGATGTTCGTCTTCCATAGTAGGTCGTTTGCCCTGACAGTGAGCAACTCCGATTTCATAGGGTCCCGTCTGTTCTGTTTCGGTTTTGATTTGCAGTTCTTCAGAACCGAAAAAGTTTTTAACTCTTTCTAGAAAGCTCGGAATTTTATAGATAAATTCCTTATCGGATTCGTTTCGCATTTGCTCATTGGCATACATTTTTTGTTTTTGCAGTTTTCTCTCGATGACTTTGGGGTCTCGATAGACTCGTAATTCCCGTTGCTCTGCCGTGAGTGGAGGTGGGGGAGGGAGAGGTTGGGTGAGTCGCTTGAATGCGGCATATGCGCAAGCGGCAAGACCCGCTGCGAGGACGATGAAAGGTTTAAAGCTTGGATAATCTCTTTCTAGAAAATCGGGATACGAACTGATTGAATACATGATTTACCTTATTATTTTTCAATAATTATAAGGTAAAATATTTAATAAATAAATTAATTTAAATTAGGGATAGTTGATTCTATCCCGTAATTAAGATTAAAATTCACTCTTAGATTCCGGATCTTCAGATTTTTTTCCCGGAACACGTATAACTAAGGCTGTCATGTTGTCTTGAGAGCCTGCTGCTTCAGCTGAAAAAACGAGATTATCAGCAATCTCTTTCGGTGATTTCTGTTTCTGCTTATGTACCGCATGGGCAATGCTGCTATTATTCGCCACATCCCAAATCCCATCTGATGCTAGCACTAAAAATCCGGGCTGGAGGTTGATGTTCATGATTTTTGGTCTAGCATTTCCTCCATGAAGGTTCACATCGCCAATTGTTCTGGATACGGCTAAATAGGCTTTCCCCGATCAATCAGCTAGGCGGTTATCTACGATTTTCCCCCTTCTTTTTTGAATGCTTTTTTGATCATTTTTTACACGCTGATCAAAACTAAGAGGAGTCCATGAACCTTGTTCAGTGATAAAAATGGATCTGGAATCTCCGAGATTTGCGCACCAGGCTTTTTTATCATGAATCAAAATGACAGTTGCGGTTGTTCCGCTTCGATCTTCTCCATTTGTGCTAAGAAAAAAATTCTCATCCAGTCTTGCGAAGCAATTTTTTAGTGAGTTCCAAATTACAGCGTCTATTTTCTCGCCAGGTGGGTAGCTACCCATATTAAAACCCAGTTCAAATTCGAACGCTCGGGGAAGTGCATTCGCTACGTATTCAGCCGCAGCTTTTCCTCCATGCCCATCGAGTACTCCAAACATTTTAAATGGATAAACATGGTTTTCATAATTAATAAGAAACTCAGATGTAAAAAACCGATCTTCTTGTTCTGTTCGATGGCCTTGGCTGGTAGCAATGCCGACTTCTAAATTGCCTAAGGTTTTCTCGTGAGTTATACAGTTAGTAGCGCTTCCGATCTTTTCTGAGGGGCGATCTAAGCATTTAAATTTGCTCCAAGGTTCGTAGGAAAATAAACTCTCGATAAATTTTTTGGTCTTTCGCAGTTTGTTATGAACGATTGCCTCATCCTAAATTTTACGATAATTTCGGTCGGAGAATGAGAGATCGCTCCATTTACGGTTTTGCTTTTTATTTGTTCTTGCTGGCGCAAGAGGTGGTGAGACAGAGATCGATAATTGCGATAATTCTTGAGAAAGTTCGTTTAAAGGTGGTAGTGAATTCATAGGTCAGGTTCCTTCTTATACATCGCTTTTTTCGTCGTCACATACTTCCCCATCCTCATTTTGATGATCGATCATTTCCCATCCAGAATCATTTTCAGTGCTGACTAATTCTCGATTGAGTTTAAGCGAAGAGTCGCCATTATGATGATCAGCCGAGTCTTTTTCTGCCTGATTGCTTTTCTGATCATCTTCTAAATTTTTGCCGGGGATTCGGAGAACTAAAACGGTAATATTATTTTGGGCTTCTTTTTTTTCAGCTATTTCTACAAGATTAGCCGCTATTTTAGCTGTTGGATGGTGTTTATTTAGAAACAATCCGCAAGTGACCTCGCCATTGGACATCACTTCCCAAAATCCTTTCGATCCAAGTACCAAAAAGCCGGGCTGAATAGGAGTTTTGAGAATTTTTGGTCTTGGATTGATCCCTTTGAAATCAACACTCCCAATGACTCTCGATTGGTACAAGTGACATGTTCTAGTTAAATTAGTCAAAGCGTTATCTTCTACAACCCCTCCTCTTTTGCGAATGCTCTTGCCATCATTTTGAGGTGTAAGCGCAAAGCTCAACGGTATGGTGGTCCCCGCTTGAGGCTTCAAAATTGCTTGCGAAGTTCCGAGATTTGCACACCAAATATTTCCATCTATAATTAAGACGACGTTAGCGATCGTTCCGCTGAGATCGGTTCCGTTTGTTGCAAAATAGAATTCTTCATCTATAGCCTCAAAAGCATATTTCAAAGCGTTCCAAATTACTTTTTCAGGGATTGGCTCAATCGGATGTCTGCTTAAATGCACGCATAGATAAGTTTCAATCTTATACATGAGATGTTTCGCTGCAAAATCAGCGGCTCCCGTTCCTCTAAGTCCACTGAGCACGCCAAATACTTGAGCGGTATAATTTCGTTTTGTCTTCCCGTTTATCACATTAAATTCTCTCGTAAAAAAACGGTCTGTCAGACTTTCTCGACGGCATTTGGATGAAGCTATACCCATATCCCAGCCTTCAGGGACTTCTTTGTAAATTTGGCAATTTGTGCGGATATTTACATTGCCGTGCATTGTCGGTCTTGATACTTCTAAGCAAGCAGGAGGAATTGATTTTTGAGCTTTATCGAGCTTGTTTTGAATGACGCTATCATTCCACAATTTTAAAATATCTCTATCGATGAAATTGTTACTGTCCCATCTTGTTATATTTTTGGCTTGAGTTAGGGCAGGTGGAGTAACGGTTATGGCAGGTGTAAGGGATCCTGCGGATACGAGCGAATTCATGGGTGTATTCTCCTTTGAGAAATTAAGGAGTCGAAAAATATAACAAGTGGAGCTCTTCTAAGGAAGTAAAAGTAGCTGCTTTGGCGAGCAGGAGGGGATTGGGGTCTGCTTGGATGAAGGTGAGGTGGGGCAGCCGCTTGTGGAGCAGGTCGGGATGGGGAGAGAGGTAGGGATTGGCTGGCTCGAGCTCGAGTAGATTGATTTTTTTAGGTGGGTGGTTCGAGAGTTGGACGTAGAGGCCGCCCATACGAGCATCGAGGACGACAGCGCCGGAGGGGCCAGCGTCGAAGGCGGAAAGGCTCGAGGCGGTGTAGAGGGGGATCTTCCAGGCGAAGCAGAGGGATTGGGCGAGGGCTGCCCCGACTCGCATACCTGTATAGGAGCCTGGCCCAATGCCAAGGACGAGGCGATCATAGGGGGCGGGGTAGCGCTGGAGGATCGATTCGAGTTCGGGAGTGAGGGTTTTGGAGAGAGTTGGCCCGCC
>JBEHXF010000018.1:0-34088 GCA_048498835.1 Chlamydiota bacterium
CGGACTCGAGTCTCGATCCTCTGGATCGGGACCGCCGGCCCGGCAGCAAGCGCGAAGCGCTGCGCGAGGGCGTCCCACGCGCACGAAGTAGCGCGTGTGGGAAAGGGGGCCGCAGGGGGAAAGGGCGTAGCGCCTTTCCCTCGCTCTACTAGCCGTTTTTAGGACTCGAAGTGGAGAGCTCTGCTCGAAACCGGCGGGAAGCCCGGAGTCCGCCCGCCCCCATAAAAAACGAAATATTCTCTTAAATCTAGATAGAATTTCAAACCTTCATGAAAGCCAGGGTTCGCTGACTTCAAAAGGGGCTTCTTCTTTTGGAGGGGATTTTCCAGAGGAGACAACCAAATAGGAAATTTCTTTTACTCCTTCTAGAACTACTCCAGAGTTATGGATTTCTTTGATCTTATCTTTATCGACCTGCTCAATCATTTTGGTCGCATCTAGCATACGGGCCTGTTCCATAGGAATATGAATGGAAAGTCGCTTGTAAATGCGCGCTATGTAATTGGGAAAGACCATTTTCTTAGTGGGCATTTCTTTGAGAATAGATTGAGATAAAGTTTTTTTCTCTTCTTCGAGTTGATGAATTTTCTGGCAGATCTCGCGATAAGCGATCATCTTCTCTTCGAGACTCATAAACAACACCTCAGTTTTTCGGAAAGCCTATCATCGCTTTCTCAAAAAAACAATCTTGTTCAAAGTTGCCCGAAACAGAGAAAATTCCTCAGAACCGCTAAAAAGCGATCCGGCTGATCAAAAGGCAGCCCATGGCCCGCTTCTACGATTTGCGCCAGTTTTAAACATGGATTGAGCCGAGCCAGATCTTTAGCTACTGCAGAAGTAACAACCCCGCCAACGCCACCTATCACGAGCAAAGTAGGAAGGTCGAGATTTTTGATTACTTCAACATAATCTGGGTTTGGTGGAGCTAAAATTTTAAAAGCATGAATGCTAGTTTGAAATCTTGCCTGTGCAAAGAGTTCAATGAATTCGGGTAGGCGGTGCCGATGTCGGATTCGGAGTTCCGCAAGGAAATCGCCCTTTGATTGGTTCAGAATGCGTTCGTGCTGAATGACAACGTCACTTTCATAAACTTCTTGCTGACGTTCAGGTGATAGAAAAGTAGGATCAGCCAAGATAAGTGCTCGTAGCCGTTTCGGATTTCGACTTGCAGCAATAGCTGCTGTCATACCACCCATAGAATGGCCAACTAAGATGGGGTTTATGAGTCCAAGAGATTCAATAAGGCACAAGGCATCATTGGCAAGTTGGTCATATGAATAGCCATGGTTCGGGGCGTCGGAGTTTCCGTGCCCCCTCGCATCTGGCATGATAACATCATAATTTTCTTCAAGTGTTCGGGCCAAAGGAGTCCAGCACGCACCACTTGTGATCAGTCCATGAAGCAAAACAATCGGAGGTTTATCTCCACCTGTTCTTAGGTAGTGTATATGGATTCCATTTGCCTCACAGACTCCTCGTGTCCATCTACTCATTGTTTTTCGAGCCTATAACAGTCATGAGAACTATTTCGAGAGCTTCGGCAGCTTGCGGTTGCTTTTGTTTGACCGCAAGCTCTAAGTAGTAAATGGCCTCTTTGCGCGATGCGGCAACACCCTGCCCAAGATAGTAGCAAATGCCTAAACTGTATTGAGCGTCCGCGTATCCTTGTTCCGCTGCTAACTTAATATAGCGTATTGCTTCTGCTTTAAAAGTATTTGTTCGATTTAGCAAAAGAATTCCTAGATCGTATTGCGCATCGGCAATTCCGGCTTCAGCTGCTAGTCTGAAATAGTGGGCAGCTAATTCTTCAGAGGGAGCAAATAAAAATCCAAGGACATGATAACAGCCTAGCATGTAATAAGCGCGAGGATGGCCTTGCTGTGCTGCTAATTCAAAATAACGGTAGGCTTCTTTGTAAGATTGGCGGATACCTGTGCCTTGGTATAAATATACCCCTAAGTTGTATTGGGCTTTCGCGTGACCTAGACTGGCCGCTTTCTTCAAGTAATAAAGCCCCTTTTCATAGGAGAGAGCCATCCCGTCCAAATAGCGGAGAGCCTCGGCATAAAGAGTGTTTGCCGTATCTTTAGTTTTTTTTATCATTGTTTTTTTTGATCTTCGAAGAAGAAAGTTCCGCCACACCAAGAGATGAGTTTGTAGTCGAGATTTGTCAGATAGTCTGTAATGGAATCGATGTGACTTTCAAAAGCTTCAATGAGAATTATGTTTGGCCGAAAGCGCTCAAAATCATTGGATTTAAGAATATCAAAATCAAATCCTTCTGCATCGATGTTCAAAACATCGATTCTTTTCGCTGAGGTGGGAAGATGTTTTGTGAGTACATCTCGGAGAGGCAGAACAGAGACGGAGATGATTTCTTTGAGTTGAAAAGGGGAAGCGGGAGAAAAGCGCTCTTCAGCCAGTTCTTTGACGAAGGTATTTACTGCAGGCTCATTAAAACAGTAGTAAGCCATTTCAGAAGCAATAGATCCGATTCCACAGTTGAGATTGATGTCTCTCGGCCTTTTTCGGTTAAAGAGAGGGAGCATGCCTGGTAATGGATCGATATTGATGCCACGCCATCCTCTTTTATAGAGTAAATAGGTATTTGAGTATCGAAAAGGATGATGAGCTCCTACATCGACAAAAAAACCTGGGCGATCGGTATTGAGAATCGAGAGAAGAAGACGATCTTCTCCAGACTGAGAGTAAGAGTCAAATCGATAACCGAAGAGGGCATTTTTTAGTCGATAAAGAGGCAGTAATTGGCTATGAGAAAACCGGCTTTGCAAGAACTGTTTAATCGTTTTGAGCATGCTGTTCAGATGGTTGCATGCAATATAAACTTTTACCGAAATCTTGGCTTTAGAAACCAATCCTTAGATTGAAGAAAGGAGCAATGGACCATAGATGGGCACGGACTGGGCTATTTAGCTGATTCGTTGAGAATTTTACAAGTTGCGTGCCTGAATCATAGGAACCGTAATTCATGTAGCGAACACCTGTATCCAAAGACCAGATTTTTGAGAGGCTAGATTGCCCCCCTTCTGCTGCTTAGGCAAATTGCCAAACTGCATTGGGCGCGATTTGAAAGAGTGCGCCGCCATTGAGGATGACAATCGATTGATGGTAGAGCGTCTGATTGGCCCCGGCTACACCTCCTTGAACAAAAAGACCTATAGAAGTAGATCCTATCGTCGCTAGATTCTGAAATTCATAGCTGCCAACAGACGAACGACGCTTATTTTTGATCAGCGCTTGAATGGTTTATCGTCGATGGCGCTTCTGGTTGAAATTTCTGAAGGGAAGCGTATCGAAGCAGGGTTTTGTAGCAATAGAGAAGAATCTGTTTTGGCATTAAATGACTCTTCGCAAATAAGCGTGCATTTTGCGCAATTGTCTTTGCTTCCAGATCATGTTCTCGTGCCCACTCGATTTTTTGCACCAGATCAGAGAAGTCTCGTTTAACTGGGACATAATGTTGCCATGGAACGAGGGGGCCGTGGAAAAACATGATGTCATCTGATTCTTGCATGAAGCAAAGAGAGCCCGATAAAAGTTTCCAATAGGTTCCTGTAAAAGCTGTAGTTACTCCATCTACAATCACATGATACTTGTACCTCATTTGTTCACCAATCGGAGCGTAGTGAAGTGGACCCATGGCTTGCTGGAACTGCTCAGTTGTTGTATCAGCTCGCTCGGGGTACTGGGAAAATCGGGCGTCGATTAACTCAGGATATAAGTGTGTTTTGTAGACGAGAGCGCCTCTCGGTATGGTATTCCAATTATTTACTTTGTAATGCCCGTCATTAGGACCGCCTCTCCAGAAAAGTTTTTCCTCTTTGTTATCCCAGGGCCAACGGTGTTGATTTGCTTCAACTTCACGGATCATCCGATTCCATCCAGAGGTTTCATCATCAATATCGTAAAAGGAATCTGAAAAAATGATAGCCCGATCGAGTGCATGATGTCTGGCTGAGACAAGAATCGGAGCCCCATATTTGAGCTCTTTGTCCTTGAAGAAGGAAGGGGAAAGACGATCGCCGGTATGGTAGAGGAAATCGACATCGGGGAGGGGATATTTCTGTACAATCCGCTGGAGGAGCCGTTTCATATACCCCTCCTCGCCATACACTTTTGAATCGATGACTTGAAAACGTTGAATATTTGGACGTTTTGCCCGCCCCTTCGCCCATGTATTTTCAAGCATTTCCCGCGTAATGCCGATTTGTTGAAAAGCTCGAAATTCTCGATCGATCGTCCGATCCATCCAATCTTCTTGGGTCAATGGGGGATTGAACGATCGCTGATTTTGCGGGGTTTGTCGGATAGCGAAAAAAGCAACGGGAAGAAAAAATAACAGCATCCAAATGCGAAAGTAGCGCCTCTGCACAATTGCTCTATTCAACATCTTCTTATTCGCTCTGCAATTGAATAAAATCATACCGTAAAGGGGCTAGCACTGCAATGATAGCTTCTCCAGCAGCCAAGTCTCCTTTAATTTTTCATTTTGATTTTTTTGATGCGTCTGAAATAAGGAGGTTATAGAACCTTCCTGCAATGGAGGTTTTTAGGGAAGAGGTAAGATGCGCCAAAAAGGAATTCAGTTGTCGAAATTAGAGCGAGTGCAAGGAAAGTATCTATATCGAGACCATCTGTTTACATTGAATAAGCCGATTAAATCCACAGCTAAAGGGAAAAAAATGATGGTTTTGGCAACTCGAACTATCAATGGCAAGCGGCGTGTTAAGCTCATTCATTTCGGCGCGCTGGGTTATGGACATAACTACAATCAAAAAGCGAAACGCAGCTATCTTGCGCGGAGCGCAGGAATCCGGAACAAATCGGGAAAGCTGACAAAAGACGATCGCTGGAGTCCAAACTATTGGGCTAGAAAAGTCTTATGGCCTTCAAGAAAACCAGCTCGCGGCCCTAAATCCACCTAGAAACTGAATAGATTGAGAGACCTTAGAGGGAGTTTGATAAAAAAGTCTTTGACTCAGTTTGAGGGGATGAACCGGAAAGATATCTGCGCAGAGGCGCAGAGAAGAAATGCGAAAGTAATCTAAATTCAGAATTCGTTCGAGATGTTGTTAGTCCTCAAAAAGGAACAGGATAAGTAGGATTATCATTAGGTTGCAGGGCTTCCCTGCATCTTGCAAATCCTGCCTGATCCTCCCGCGAAGCGGATCTTGTCTTTCTTTTCAGAATACACTCGTACTGATTTCGATTCTTCTCTGTAGGCAATCACAAAATCTAGTAAAAATTTTAACCTCCCCTCTCCATTCCGTATCGTAACACCTGGATTTCAATTAATTTCTTGTAAATTATTTTTTGGTTAATTATTTTTTTTAGACTAAAAACGCAGAGGAATATGCAAAGTTCATTCGTGTCTCTTTTTCGATTAGTCGCAATGTCTATGATGATATTTGCGTCTACCTTGAACGCCGATTCTCTGAACGATCTACCTATTCGGCTATCGGGTCACATTCCACAAAAAGCGCTCTCTACTGCGACGTATTTAAATGGGGTTGATCCCTCTGCTGAAATACATTTGACTTTTGTATTGCCCCTTCGCAATCAAGAAGAATTGGAAGAACTGATTCAGCGCCTACACGATCCGAATGATGAATTATATGGGAAATTTTTAACGTCAAAGGAATTTGAAGAGCGATTTGCGCCTACGCAGGAGGACTATGACCGTATCGTGGCTTATGCAACAGAGCTCAATTTAACGATTCAAGGCACCCATTCTAATCGGACGCTTCTCAATGTATCTGGACCTGCAGCTTCTTTTGAATCCGCTTTCGATTTTCGCCTCCATCGATTTCAAAAAGCCAACGGGGATACGTTTCATGCTCCGGATCAAGAACCCCAAGTTCCGTCTCCGGTTGCTAGTGTCATAGAGGGTATAGTCGGTTTAGATAACCACGCGATAAGACATACTCACTACCAAAGAAAAGAAGCTTTGACTGTTCCTTTAGTGGGAAAAGCGCATGCCACCTCTCATACATTTCCTTCAGGGCCTGGGGGAGGGTTTTCTCCGAATGATTTATTGACTGCTTATAATCTCAACAGTGTCTCTGAAGATGGGACCGATCAAACGCTCGCATTATTTGAACTTGCTAGTTATCAAGTGAGCGATATCAATCACTACACAAGCTACTTCGGCTTGCCAATGGCTCAATTGACCGACGTTTTAGTGGATGGCGGCTCGGGAGAAGGGATCAACGCTGAAGTGACACTCGATATTGAGCTTGCTCTCGCCCTTGCTCCGAAAAGCAAGATTTATGTCTATGAAGGCCCTAATACCGATCGAGGTGTCTTGGATACTTACAACCAGATTGCCACGGATAATATTGCCAAGCAGGTGAGTACCTCCTGGGGATTGGGTGAAAGTTTTTCATCAGCTCAATTTTTAAGAGCAGAAAATGCCATTTTTTTGCAAATGGCCGCGCAAGGACAAACGATTTATGCTGCAGCGGGCGATAGCGGAGCTTACGATGAATACCCCTATAATTCTACCCTTGTCGTAGATGATCCAGCCTCGCAGCCTTATGTTGTGGGAGTAGGAGGGACAAGACTGACCGTCAATCCTGCAAATGGCGCATATGGAGCGGAATTTGTATGGAATAACGGATTGGGAAATGGAGCGGGGGGCGGAGGGATAAGCGGTTTTTGGGCGATCCCTTCCTGGCAGCAAAACGTCTCAACTCTCGTTTCAAAAACAAAGCGGAACGTTCCCGATGTGGCTTTGAACGCAGATACGAATTCAGGGTATTCTATTTACCATGATGGTCAATGGGAGATCTATGGTGGAACGAGTTGTGCAGCTCCTCTTTGGGCTGCTTTTACAGCTCGGGTCAACCAAGCGAGGGTTGCGAGCATGTTATCATCACTCGGTTTTGCCAATCCTTTATTCTATGCGATTGGCTTGGATGCGTCTTATATGGATAATTTTCACGATGTAACTTCGGGGAATAATTTACATTATTCAGCGGGAATGAAGTATGATAACGCTTCTGGATGGGGTTCTTTTAATGGGGCTCATTTGTTTAGCAGTTTGACCGGCTCAACTCCTCCGCCACCACCACCTCATCTTTCTCCCGCTTTGTCAATTTCCTTAACCCCTATTTCATCTTTTGTAAAAGGCGGAAAAGGTACCTATCACATAACAGTTCAAAATACTGGAGGGGGTTCTAGCGCAGGAAATGTAACTGTAAACATCACTCTGCCTAAAGAACTTACCATAGCATCTTTAAAAGGAACCGGTTGGACCTGTAATTCCAAGACAAAGACATGTACTCGCAAAGATGTTGTCGGGACGGGGGCTAGCTTTCCTCCCATCGAGTTAAAAGTGAAGATTGCCCGCAAAGTAAACGCTCCGGTGATTTCAACTGCCACAGTATCAGGTGGCGGGAGCACTTCCAATACAGTAACTTCAACCATAACAATTCCAAAATAAGACTCAGTCTTAGAGGATCTCAATGGGAATTAAATTTAGACTCTACAACTCAATTCATGGTCGACTGAACGCCTTTTTTTTCTTCTTGGCTTTAACTTGTTTGCCTGCAGTTTATGGAGCAAATCGCACAGAACCGGACATCATTACGTACTACCTGAATATTGCTGATTTTGCGCAAAGCTTTATTCAAATACCCACGTCAAATCTAGCAGGAGATAGCACGACCCTGGCTTCAAGTTATCTGGCGGGAAGAGCGCCTATTTATAATGCGAATGATGTGAAAGTTGGAACCTGCTCCGCTTCATTCTTATCTATGCAAACAGAAGATGGCATTTTTACCGATATCTCCAATTATATAGCTGCAGACAATGGCCTGATCGTTACGTGGTTTACACCGACAACATTAATCAACTTAGAGTTGGATAGCATCATCAACTCCATGGTTACAGAGTGCACGGTAGTGGCCACCACAAAGGTTGGATTTACCCCCTTTTATGGACAGACGTTTAGCTTGATTGTTTCCTCTGTTGACGGAAGAATCTACTTTCAGTTTACTAGGATCGGAACGATTTTCTAACAAGGGATTCTATGAACCGCATCTGGACTATACTTTCTTTCGTGATACTTACGGTTTCCGCCACTGCTAAATGTTGTTGCCCGCCGCCGAACTATGCCTTTTATATCAAAGTGGATTCGGGCGTCTCTTGCGCTCAATCGGCTGACGTCGAGGCTCCTTCTCCACCCTGGACTCCCGCTATTCAAGGGTATGATTCAGGATTGGGGAATTGTGCGATTGCCGGCTTTAGCGTGGGTTGTGAGGTCGTGCAGGTAGTGGATTTTGAAGTGAATCTATCCAATCGCTCCACTTTCAAATATAGAAAATTCCAAACTCCGGTTGGAGGCGGTGGATCATATACCAGAGAATTCGATCTCGGAGTGACACCGATTCTCTTTTCTGCAAACCTATTGGGACGAGGCATCCCGCACTGCCACTGGAATCTCGGTTGTGGCTCGATCTACCCAATGATTGGCGCTGGAGTTGGCGTGAGCAATCTTCTGATTACAAACTACAGAACAACAGGATTACCGCCATCTGGAGACTCAGATCCCTACGATAGTTTTTCTTCCGAAAATCAATACACTCTTCGAAAGAATTTTACCTATACGATTCTCGCTGGGGTGGAGTATAGCTACAATAACTATTGGGCCATTGGAACGGGCTATCGCTGGTTCGACGCCGGTCGATTCAAAGGCCCTCGCTATCAAAGAGTCGCAAGCGGTGCTGCTGTAGACGTAGATAGCGACACATGGGACATCCGTTTTCGAGCGAACGAGTGGTTTTTAGAGTTTAAGATTTTCATCTAACTCTTTTGGCGAGCCCGAAACAGGTAATGCTGGCAACTGCTTGCGGAGAGAGGTCGTTTGCTGTGTCGCTCTGCATCGGTGACCCGCTTTGGAATCCCCTGTTTCGAGTTTTCGCCTACGGCAGCTCATTGCATCTGAACTTACCTCTGCTATGCATCCGCAAACCATTATCTATTTACGACTATCCTTTTTTGCAGTATCTTTTCAACCCCACTAAAGAGGATGAAATTTTATGTCTGCAATTAATGAAGTAAGAAAAGCACTGCTCAATCCATCGCCAGAAGGAATAAAAAGAAGAAAGGAAGTCGCGGAGACCGCCAGTTTTATTAATAAATGTTCTTTTCTAGCTATGACTGGAATGGGAGCTGTAACGTTAATCAGTTTGATTGCGACTCAAACCTACCCAAAAATAGGGGGATTCTTTGCTCTGGTTGGAGCGGCAGGGACAGTCGCGGCTCATGACATCATGGCTTTGTCCAATAATACAGAGCAAATGGCGAAGGGGAACGGTGCACTAGATAATGTTGTCAGGAGAGCTGCTGCTGCTCTATCTTCCCATCAATTCACAAAAAAATTGATGCAGGATACCTGGGTCGTTGAGCCTCTATTTAGCGATACGATTGAAAAAGGACTACAAGACTAGCCTGCTGCTAATGTGCAAGTCGGCGATGCGTTTTATAAATGAAGAACGTCGATAAAAGAGAGATGAGAGCTACGCCCATCAAATACCAAGTTGGCGCCAGAACATTCCCTGTTTGCTGGATTAAATAGGTAGCGACTAGCGGAGCGGTGCCGCCAAAAAAGCCATTGGCGATATTCACGCAGAGTGCAATCCCCGTGCAACGTTGGTCGGTGGGAAAGATTGCTGCAAGAGTCGAGGGGAGAAGCGCCTCAGACATGATATAGAAAAGAGCGAGCGCCGATTGCGCAAGGAAAATAGACGGCAGGTTAGATTTTAGAAGAGGGAGAAACAAGAGATAGCTGAAAGCTAGAATTAAAATGGGTGAAGCAAATAGGAAGGGGAATCGACCCACCCTATCAGAGAGAAAACCATAGAGAGGAATGGCAGCGACAATCACCAAAAGGGCTAAGGTTTCCAAGGATAGAGTTTGATAAGACTCTAGCTTGCCATACTGTGTGGTATAGGTAGGAAAATAGGCCATAATAAGCCAACTCGAAACCGCAGGAAGTAAGGTCATGCCGATTCCGAAAAGAAGAGTTTTTCCGTTCTGAGAAAGAAGAGCTTTCAACGGATTGCGATCCAATTGGCCTTTCTTTTTAGCCTCTAAAAATTCAGGTGTTTCTGGCGCTTTTTTGCGGATATAAAGTCCGAGCAAGCCTAGGAAAATACCCAAAATAAACGCCCCTCTCCAAACGTAGTGGAAGTAAGGAGTATCTTTTGCTAGATAAGAAAGTGAGGCTGCTACTCCAGATCCGAGCAAAATACCAAAATAGGCTCCGAAGAGTGTAAGACTACCAAATAGATTTTTTTTGTTTGGTGGGGCCTGTTCGACGATATAAGCAATAGCGCTAGAATATTCTCCACCGACTGCAAAACCTTGAATCATTCGGCATAAAACCAACAAAATAGCTGATCCAATTCCGATTTGAGCATAGGTGGGGATAAATCCAATGATTGTTGTGGCTATCGCCATTAACATGACCGTCACAGGCAGCGCTTTTTTTCGCCCTTTGCGGTCGGCTAAGTAGCCAAAAACCAAGGCTCCCACAGGGCGCATGAAAAATCCAATCGCCAATACCGAGAAAGTTTCTAAAAGAGAAGCGGTAGGATCTGCGGAGGGAAAAAATTGATGGGCAATATCGACTGCAAAATAGCCATAAATAGCAAATTCATACCATTCTAGAACGTTCCCAATCAGAGCGGGTAGGATGATCCTCAAGTAAGTCAGTAAGCGCATAGACTCTATTAAAAAAATAAACAGGCAAATTATTCAAGAAAAAAATTAACGCAAGCGAAGGGCTGTAAAAATTCTTTGTATTTAATTTATCTAAATTGACCTGTATTGTTTTGTGGTAAATATGAAGAAGTCATTCATTGCTATCTTAATTTTTTCTTGTTCGGCTCTATTAGGATTAGATCCTTGGAATCTCGATCGTGAAACAAGAGATCGGATTCATGCAAAAATCGATGCATCTATCGATAGACATGAAAAAGAAATGACTGCACAGGGAAAAGAGAATTGGCTTGTTGATTTCGATAGAAGCCAATTGAATTTCGATTCCAAAGATTGCTACTATTGTCATATTGGCGAAAGTCTTCAAAAAGCCGGTTTTGAAAAAAAATGGGTAGATCAGCCAAAAGCTCATTGCTTTGGCTCGACACTCTTGTTCATCGAATACTTCCTCCATCATCCGCAGAATATAAACAGCTCTTGCTCGGAAATTCTCTCTGCTATTACCAATGATCCAAGCTTTGAAGAGCGAGCCCATTCCTTTTCAGTGAATCAACACAGTTTTTATCGCCTCAATGATTCCAATGATCCATTAGAGCTAAATCCAGCAGCGATGAAAACCTATTTTCTAGCGCTGATCGGCGCCTCTCCTAGTGACTACCAATTCGTGCCTCTTTCAGCAGAGCAGGCAAATATTGACACAACGGTAGTTTATGCGGCGTTAGAAGAGTTACCACAGAAACTGATCATGATCGGCTATACTGGGAGTGAGGGGAACAATCATTGTATTGCGGTCTCAACTTATCAAGAAAAGCTGTTCGTCTTTGATTTCAATAAGGGAATGTATGAGTTTCCCGATCTAGAAACTTTGAGCTGCGCCATTGGCAAGGTGCAAAAAGATTGCCGTTTCCGCTGGCTCGTCACCTTTTCTATCGATCCACGCGATTCTTCTTTTTCACAATGAAGAGATCTTCATAGTAAGTGGGGAGATTCTCAAAGATCGTCTTATCGCAGTGCATCACACTGGAGAGAACTTCGTCTGGATGGGATTTCACGCTTCCAGTAAATCCGATATCTTGCGGCATGGGCTGATCGAAGAAAATCAACAAGTGGAGTTCAGACGATTGTAGATTTTCGATGTGATGAGGATAAGCTTTAGGAATAAAATAGATATCTCCCGCCTCCATCTTGTAGGTATCAACTTTACCAGAAGGGGAGAGGATCGACATTCTTCCCTTTCCTTTTGCTACATAGCCTAATTCAGCCGTCTCAGGATGCCAGTGAGGCTCTCTCATCCCTTTCCCTGTCAAATGGACAGAGTAAAGAGCTTGTCTTTGAAGAACAGGCCAAACGTTTTGACGAGCAACGATCGCCGATCCACCCGAATTGGAGAGTAAGGGCGAGCTCTCTTCGAGAGCAAACTGATGGGGCGATACGTACTTAAATTCTTTCGCGATCGGAGTGGTTGTTTCAACTTTCGCGATGAATGATTCTCGTTGAAGATGCTTCATCGGGTCAAAGTGTTTCGCTGAAACGTCCCAAGTATTGCCTAAGACCGCATTGGAGAACATGCAGAGAGCTGAAGAAAGTCCGAAATCTTCTGGTTCTTCATGAGAGAATTGGAGAATCGCTTCCGCTGTCTTATTGCCGATATTTTCTATGCTATGAAGAGAACCTGAGGGAATAAAAAACGCATGTCCCTCTTCAATCACAAAAGTCTCTTTCGTATTTTTATTCCCATAAATGGAGATGAGAAGCCTTCCGCTCAAACAATAGCCCAACTCATCCGCATTGGCATGCCAGTGGGGCTCTCTCACTGCTTTCTTATGGAGGACCAACTTATAAAATGACATGTTTTGCAAAGCGGGAAAGTTCGCTTTTGTCGCTCGGGTCCGGTAGCCCCCTTCCGATTGATCTTGGGGCTTAAGTTTGCGGAAAGAGAGGTGATGTTTCATGCCAATACCTTTTTCCGCACCCTAACATATCCCGAAGATTTTTAATAATCTTTGTAATAAATGAACTCAATTAGACGATCAAATACACCATTCGGATCGCTTCGAATGAGAGCTTTCGTATGGAAGCTGCCATCTCCCGGATTAAAGGCGATCTCATCCACTCCTCGCCTGAAATTCTCACATTCAATTGTTAGAATTCTTTGATGGATGCTTTTTACCTCCTCTAATGAGTTCAACCGAATAGCCAAATGATCAATCGGCGTTTTACGACGAGACAAACGATCTTGTGTGGCCCTGATAGACTGCGGCTCTTTCTCATCCATCGGTGAGGCTTGAAATAGCTCAAGAGAGACTGTTTTTAAAGGAAGCTGTTGTAAATACACGCGAGCAATCGTAACGCCTTTCAAGTTTGGATCCTCTTTCTGCAAGAGTTTGACCACAGAAGTAGAGGCAAAAACCTTTTCCGAGAGATATACGAAGCCCAATGGGGGACAAATCTCTTGTAAGAGCGGCAAATAAAATGAGAGAGGGCCTAAAAGCTCTTTACCTACATGATCGATCTCAGATTCATATTCCTCGACAAGGAAAAAGTAGTCCCCTAAAAAATCTTGTAATACTTCTTTAGAATTTCGTTTACTGAGCAACTGAAGGGATTGTTCAATATTGGATAGATCCTCACGGACACATCTTTCAAATGAGGCGGGATCGTCGACTCCCCGTTCACTGAGATAAGGGACGAGCCGTTCTTCGTAACCGGTCCAAAATTGAGAAGAAACAGCCGCTGAAGCCGGGCAGAGAAATAGGAGCAAACATCTTAAAAAGAAGCGAATAAGCATAAATCGGGTAGATTTAATACATGATTTCAATATTTATTTTCAAAATAATATTTTTTATAGAATAGAAATAAATGTGGATAGATATATAATAATAAACGCAAAAAAATGTGTGGGTTTATTTATGCAGATTTCAGAAGCAAATGCAAATTTAACTATTTCCAGTCCTGAAAAAAAGAGTTTTATTGTAAAGGTTTTAGAAGCACCTCTTCAGGCGATTCGGATGCTTGGAAAGATCTTTTCCGATTGGTTTTCATCTATAAAAATCGCTTTTTCAGGTGTTCATCACATCGGGACGAATGCCTCTTACGATCAAAGCATTGGGCAGTGTATGAATTGTTGTCTTGCTTGTTACGAGGGATTATTTGCTCCACCCAGTCCAGGAGGACTAGTATGGCAGTTAAATAGATGATTTCTAATTGGTCTTCTCAGACTTTCGTCTGGCCCCGAAAGGTAGAAAATGAGCAGGTGGAAAAACGATCTGTCCTTTTTTTACAAAATCGGCAATCGGGAGATGTCTTCACTCATGACAGCACTTCAAAAATAGCTGCGAAGTGTGCCGCTCTTGTCTTTGCCCGCCCACTCCATAGCTTAGCTAAAACTGCTTATCATTGTTGTTTGCCGCTATCGATGTTTTTTGAAATACGATCAGCACTTCACGAAAATCGATCGGTATTACAAGCGGTCGGTAGAAATCTAGCCGATGTAGTCCGAACACCTCTTTATGGACTGGCTTTGACCATTTTAGCGGTTGTTGGCTTGCTCTTTGGTTTAGTTTGCTCTGAAAGGATCTATGACATTCGAGCAATAGCGGGCCGCTTAGAAGCTCACCTCAATTGGGGTGCATTACGAACTTCCACAACACTCGCTCCCTGTTTTCAGCCTTTCGCCCTATCTTCTTGGAATTCCACTCGTCATGATGACACAGACTATTCAGCTGTGTCTGAAGAGTGGGGAATTGCAAAAGCCAATCTCTCTCGTGCAACACTTCTACGAGGTGCATACTGCTATTCTAAAGACGTGCGGCGGAAAATGAGAGAAATCGAATCGCGCGAGAACAATCTCGGTTTTGTCTATCGCATGCTCAATCCACAAAATGTGCCGATCTATCTGATTGGTTCAGTTCATGCTGGTACACAGGCAATGGCTAAAAATCCGCACATTCTCTCACTCATTGACCAATCAAAGGAGCTCATCACAGAATTGGAAGATTCTTGGATCTCACGAGTAAGTTATTGGTTTCAGACCATCAATCCCTTCAGTCGATTGAAATACTCTATGGATCGGGAATGGGTTGCCTATGCTAAAAAAAAGGGGATTCGACAGGTAGGGTTAGAGTCCTTAAGCGACCAGGTTAAAATCAATCAGAGGCTGAATCAAACCCTGAACAATTGGTCTACGCACGTAGTTTACACCTCCCAAGCCAGAGAAACACTGAAAACGCCACGCGACAAACTTCGCTATGAACTTGTTTCAGCTTGGCAAAATGGAGATGAAGCGGAGCTCAATCGAATTGCGATTGAGACGATGCACCCAGCTATGAGACAAGTATTATTGGTTGAGCGCAATCAGAAATGGCTTGCTTCTGGTCTACTTGAAAAAATCCAAAATACGCAACAGCCGCTTTGTGTGGTCGTAGGAGCCGCTCATTTATTTGGTCCTGATGGATTATTGAACAGTTTAGCATACTCTCGCAGCAAACAAGTCATATAAACAAACACATCTTCAAGCGAAAGCTCTTCTTTGATAAAGGCAGTTGCGTTCTCTGCGATTTGCTTGGCTTCTCTGTCATGTGTTCCTGCCCATTGAATTTTCTCCAGTAAATCGGAAAGATCTTCGTTTACAGGAACGAAGTGAACGTAGGGTTTTAAACCGCCGTAATACCACTGGATATTGGGAGTCATTTGTTTCAAGACAACGCTATTGGAAAGAAGCGCCCAAAAGTATCGCTCAAAGGTACAGGTGTTGCCATCAACGTCGACCAGATACTTGTATTTGAGATGGTCTTTTTGCGTGACCATTCCACCCGTAATCCCTTTAGAATAAACGAGTTGCGGAATCTCAGGATCGCACTGAACAACCCCTGTAATTCGAGCATCGATTTTATCGGGGTGAGAAAGGGCTAAGAGGGCGAGTTTAACGCGCGCGATTTTGTCCCAATTGAGAAGGGTCATCCAATCTCCGGTAGAACTGCCGCGCCAAAAAGCTTTGTCTATTTTTTTGTTCCAAGGCCAATTTAGATTTCCCTGTTCCATTTCCTGTCGAAGACTTGGATATCCGGTTAAAGCTTTGAAATCGGGCATCAATAGGAGAGAAGAAGCAGCTTTTGATTTTGCATAGACAAAGAGGGGAATGCCCAGCTCTTCTTTAAATCCATCGTGTAAACTCATAATAAAATCGACGTCGGGCAAAACAACGATCTCATTCAACTTTTGAAGAGCGGCCAGCAAATGTCTAAATTGTTTGTTTAAAAGGGTGTCTTGGGTGAGAGAAAAAGAGACAATCCGGTCTTTGATTGTAAAGCGGATCAGGTAAAGACTTGCGTTCTGTTGTCCGTAGAAGAAGTTATCGAGTGATTGCTTCGAAATTCCAGTTTTCTCATAGGCCTTTAGATCGGAATGAATTTGTTCTAAAGCCCAAGGAGAGGGCCCTTTTGTGAGTTTCTCCTCAAAAAGAGATGTGTTGATGGGGATTTTAACTTGCGAAAGATGCTTGCTTTTTCCCTTGTAAGTGTAAAGAGTATAGCCAAGAATTCCTGTTACAGCCATCAACGCGCTGCAGAGAAGGAGAAGGAACTTTTTCATGGGCAGCCGATTTTGCGAAAGGCGACCGTTCCCGATTTGTCTGGAATGCGGATCAACTTTTCAGGTTTGTTTTGCAAAAACTCATCGACCGCTTGCTTCACTCCTGGCCAGGCTCCACTCGAATAATCGTGAACGATCATCATGGCTCCCTCTGTAAGCTTGGGATAAAAGTATTCGAGCCCCGCCAAGATCGGCTGGTAGAGATCGGCATCCAAATGGACCAGAGCAAATATCTCATCCTCTGGGATATAGTGAGCCGTAGAAGGAAAATAACCGGGACAATAGCGGAGGTTGGGAGCCGTTCCAACAAAAGCTTTTACCTGAGCTAAGGATGTATCCAAAAAGGAAGTGGCGGGGATAATTTTTTTCGGATCACTTACCACATCCTCTTTCTCAAAACCACTAAATGTATCCAAGAGATAGAGCGTTCGCTCAGGGGCAAGCGTGTGAAGGAGTTTAGCGCTATTGCCCTTGTAGACACCTAGCTCAGCAAAAGCACCCGGGACAGTTTTAACCTCTTCAACTGCATCTAATAAAAACAATAAGCGGACTAAATCGACCTCGTTATTCCCCTTATTTTTGGTCGTCCAAATAGAACGAAGCGCAGAAAAGGCATGAGAATTCCGCCCAATCGACTCAGGTAGATGCTGTAAGATATAAGAATCGCTCTGGTTTACGAAACGGCATAGGAAGCGTTTGATGAAAGATCGGCTTTTCTTTTGAAAAAAGGAGAGGCGATGTTTTTTCATTTTAATCAGTTAGTAATTGGCTAGCGATCTCTTTCGCTAATTTTCCATCGACCGCATTGTTGATTTTCATGATGCTTTTCATCACTAATCCAAGCTCTTTTTTAGACTTTGCTCCCGACTCGGCTATTGCCTGAAGAACCACTTTTTTCGTCTCTTCTGGCGATGGAGTTTTGGGTAAAAATTCCTGAATGATCGCAAGTTCGCTCTCTAATCGGTTGGCAATATCAGGCCGATTTCCTGCTTGGGCTTGTTCTAGAGCTTCTTGGAGATTGCCATAGTAGGTTTTAAATAATTTGACGACCTCTGGATCTGGGATAGCGCCTCGAGCATCGGCAGCTAGGATCTTCGATTTGAGCATCCGCAATGTATCGAGCCTAATTTGGTCTCTATTTCTCATCGCTTCTTTAATGCCGTGATTGATTTGTTCAAAGAGTGTCATGATCGTAAAATCCTATTGCATTTCCCTGTCAGTGTAAATCAGCTCGCTGTTCTTCCCAACCAAAATCGAGGACTGCCAATTTCGGATAACGGACAGTGCGTCCTCTAAATTCACCGGCCTTTCAATTCCTAAAGCAGTCGTTGAGGGAAGAGTGGGCTTCCAAAGGAGAGGAAAAGGGGTGCTGACAAAAAGAGCGAGAGTGGGAATTTTTAAAGCGGCGGCGAGATGAATAGGAACTGAATCAACAGAAACCAGACCTTGACATTCTTGAATATGTCTCACTAATTCATTCCAATTTAGCCGGTTACATAGATTTTCGTCGGGTTGAGAGGAGATTTGCTCGATGATCTGACCTTCCCGCTCACCTTTCCCTGTGAAATAGACAGTAAACCCCCACTCTTTGCATTGTTGGTAGAGTTCTTTCCATAAATCAAGAGGCAATTCTTTAGAAGACTCAGAAGAACAGAGGTGGAAGAGAAGATAGGGTTTTTTTGCTAAAAGAGTGGAATTGGTTAAATTTAGCTGATTTAGCAAAGACGATCTTCTTCTATTCTTCACTCCCAAAAGAGTTAAAAGTGTTTGATAGCTATAAGGCAAGTATCGATCGGTAAAACAGGGTATAGAAGAAGTGAGAAGAGTTTCATTTCCGCTGGCTAAAAAACCGATCCGCACAGGAATTCTCGCTTTCCAAAACACGGGGATAAGATTGGGGAAGAAAGGCCGGAGTTCAATAGCACAATCATAGCCAATGGGTGCGATCTCGCGAGCAATTTTAGATTGTTCTATCCAAAGAAACCGGAGAAACGAGACGATTTTTTGCCGTCTTTTCAAGCCCGGTTTTAGAAAATAGTTCGCTGTGTGAATCCATTGTATTGAAGTGAGGGCTTGGCAAGCCTCTTTTCCTTGTTCAGAAGTAATAAAACCAATCTGGCAATCGGGAAAGGCCAACTTCACTTCAGCGATTACATTGACCGATAAGACGACATCGCCCAAAGATCCCCAGTTTGCCAATAAAATCCTTTTAGGAGCCTTGTTCAATTTCATTTGCCGAGGAAATAGAAAAAGCAAGAATCGATGGAAAAATTTGACAAACCAGTAATAGAATCTCGCTTTTTTTGTCAGGAGATCGCCACTCGACATGTCTTAAATCTTATTATTAGTTTTTTGTATAGACGACACAATCGAATCGTAATCAGGTCTATTTTTTTTATACGTCATATTTTTTTCTAAAGCCAAAAGATAGAGTTGATGATCCGCTAGATTTTTTTCCTCAACTTTTTTCAATACTCTCGGTTCAAGGTCTTTTTTTCTAATAAAAGAAATAGAGACGTTTTTATCGGCATCAAATTGAGTCACTTCCAATTGATGATAAAGAAAAAGAACTTCCTCATCATGTAGTTCGGTTATTCCAACGAATTCAAATTCATCGAGTTTATCTGAAAATCCCAGATGTTTTAGGTAGTTGGTCATGGAATAGTAAAAAGGTGTTTTTTGATCATAGCATTGATCGAGCCACTCTTCAAAGCTCGGAACTCGATCATTGATCAAAAAATTTTCGGTCAGTCGCTTATAAAAGGCATTATCTAGAGGATTTCCAGTTTGTTTTTCCGAGTATAGATCCCAAGCCATTCTTTCAAAATTATAGAGTGAAATCGTTCTATCTACAGGATCTCGAACAAATGTCATGTAGGTTGGCTTTTTTGGAAACAGTTGATCGATCCCAAAATAAGAATCGTGCCCTCCAATAAAACGGATCGCTTCTCTCTGTGTTTCACTCAATGAGGAGACCATCGATTTAAATTGTTCAAAGCTTTCGTAGAAGCTCATTTTTTCGGATTTTATGTCGTAGTAGGGCTCATTATAAGTGAAGCTTGTTCTGACAAATTGATCTTTGGGATAGCTAGCTTCAATGTTTCTTTTAAAAGTCTCTCCAGCCGTCTTAGGAATGTGCACAAAAATAGTCAGCTCAGAAGAACTTAAGCAAAATCCTAAAGAAGCTCCTAAGAGAAAAATAGCAAACTTGATCATAGAACTCCTTTATAGAATGTAATTAATCTAGACAAAGAATATTCTGTTGAAAACTGGTCCCGATATCGTTTGAGGCCATTTTTTCCGATTTGCATTCGCAAGGCAGGATCAGAGAGTTGAGTCAAAGCTTCTACCAAAGCGTCTTTATGATTGGGCTCAATTAAGAGCCCGGATACGCCATTTTCGATGATTTCTGAAATTCCTCCCACTGAACTTGCGATCACAGGAAGTCCAATGGACATCGCCTCTAGAATACTGCATGGGAAGCCCTCTGAAAAGGAGGGGAGGCAAAAGAGATCAAAACGGGCAAGTTTTTGGTAGAGCTCCTCTTTATCGATGAAATCGAGAAAGTGAACTTGCTTGGCCAACGATTCAATTTTTACCTGTTTCTGCAAGGCATGCTTGTCGGGACCATCTCCTATATAACTCAACTCCGTATGAGGATATTTTGAGAGCAAAGTTCGAAAAGCATCGAGAAGAAGGAAGACTCCTTTCAAATGATACATTCTCCCAAAATAGACGATATGGAAGCTGTTTTTATTCGATACCGGCTTTACAAAATGAGGAGGCGGTGGATCGATGAGGGAGTAAGAAATGATCGCCGGACCTGGAAAAGAGAACGTAGAGCGAAATTTCTCTAAGCTAGCTTTTGAAATAGCTATGGTTAAATCAATAGAACCTAGATGGGGATTCAAAGGAGCCCACCATGGATCGTGGCAAGGCAATCCTGTTTCAGAATAGAAAATATGACAACCGGCTTGTTTTGCTGCAGGAATTAAATAAGCGCCTAAAGGATTGAATAGATGACAATAAGAGGCCCTCATCTTCTTTAACAGACGAGAAATAAACGTTTGCAGCCAAGCGTTGTTCGTGAGCCCTAAATTCCCGAGATGCAAACAGGAGATTTTTCCTTTAGCCAAACGGTCGAGAAAAAGGCTGTTTTTTTTTATAGGACCGACGGTCAAAACGACAACTTGCAGGCCTTTATTGATCAAATATTCGGCTGTTTTGATTACTTGCAGCTCAGTTCCACCAACCGAATTAGGGGAGGCTATTACTAATAAAACCTGGGCTGAAAACTGCTTCCAGAAAACTTGTAGAGCAACCCAGATAAAATCAAAAGCAAGTCTGACACAAAACCTCAACTTTTTTGCTCGATTGACAGAAGCTGGAAAGGAAGAGATGATCTTTGCTTTAATTGACAATTCATCCCCTTCGTAAGAATTTTGAGGAATCTACAGATAGAGGAAATTTTTTTAAAGATAAATTACAGAGCGCCGCGCCTAGAAACTTTTCTGTATTGAAATTTTAAGGGATATTAATCACAGAGTTACACAGAGAGAAAAGGAGCTTCACAGAGAAGAAATTGAGAAGTCATCAAAATAGAGAATTTCATCTCTGTGTACTCTGTGATTTTTTTGCTGGTAGAAAGAACACCCTCTAAGAACATTGAGTTGTGAAGGCTTGCGGAGCGAGTTCAGAATAGGTCTGGGGCATGTGAGCTTCCCAAAAAGCGGCCGGGATGATTTTTTGAATGATCCAGGTGATCACGGGAATCTGCATCATATAAGAATAGGCTTTGTTCGCGACTCTTTGTCTATATTGCGCCCCATCCCGTTCTGCGAAAAGATAAACGGGCTGGCCGATCGGTTGATAGCCGAGACAGTCTAATCCAAACCATTGATGAAAAAAGTCTTCTTTGCATAAAAAGCTAAAGTGTCGATTCCCCAATTGATGTTGGTAGCTTTCCGCTCCCTGATCATCAAAAATTTTCATCGTGCTGTAGGTCAATACATCAATCTGATTTTTCGGAAAGTGTTGCTTTAAAAAAAGAGCCGTTAAAGTGGCTAAGCCAGAACCGCGGCTATAGCCCTCCACGACAAACTCTACTTGCTCACGGGGTAATTTTATTTGCTTGAGACAGCTTTCGAGAGCTGATTGAAAAGAGGGTCTTGTTTTTCGATAGGCGGAATAGATACCAGCATGGGCTCTTCCTCGCTCTCCTTCGAGAGCTGTTTTCCAAAGGAAAAGGCATGAAAATAGTTCAAAGAGACTAGCCATGCTACCGCGATAGGTTATGTAAATCTTTTTTTGACTCTGATCCAGAGTCAATCTCCCGACTATTCTCCCGTCTTCTTCGATCGGATAGGCACCGTAGTTTCCTACAAATGCTTCTTGAAGACGGCCAACACTATCTAAAATATCCCTTTCACGAATCATGGGTACAAGTTTAAAGGAGTCCTTTTTTTCCATCACTTGCAAAAAAAACTTTTATAGATATGATAATTCCCTCTTTTTGGAGGATTAGGATGAAAAGATGGCTCGCTTGTTTTGCGTTCTTTAGTGTCTCCTGTTTTAGTCAAGCGGTCGAAGAGACCCAATTTTTCCAAGAAAGGGGTTATTTATGGATCCGAGATTTTTTTACAGAAGCCGAAGTGAGCCAGTTTCGAGAATGGGCCAAAGAAATCAATGACGCCTCTCAACAACTTCTTTCACGTGCTGAAAGGACCGGAGAATCAATAAAAGAGCTGATTGGACACGATCCTACCGCTGTCATCGTCGTGCCTGAGGCGGCCAATCCTAAACAAGTTTGCCGTGCGGAAGATTTTTCCGCCTGTACCCCAGATTTATATACCTTTATTTCAGAACGGGTCATTTCCTACGTTGGAAAGCTCATGAAAGAGCCTTATGTTCTTTTCAAAGATAAGCTGAATTTTAAGTGGCCCGGCGGCGGAGCTTTTCTCCCCCATCAAGACTTTCCAGCTTATGATTTTCTCGGGCCTCGTGAACACATCACCGCTATGATCTGTATCGATGCAGCAACTATTGAAAATGGATGCTTGCAAGTAGCAGAAGATTGGAAGAAGAGCTTTGCTGCCGATCCCACCATCGATTCTGCAGTGCTTGAAGCAGGACGCGCTGTCCTCCCTTATCTAGTAGGTGGGCCCAGTCATGGATCGATTGATCCGGCCTATAGCAAACAAATCACCTGGCTCCCGCTTCTCACCTCGCCGAGAGATCTTGTCCTTATTTCTTCTTATGTACCGCACTATTCAGAAGTGAATCAAACCTCTTTGCCTCGCCGAGCCCTTTTTTTCACTCTGAATCGATTCAGCGAAGGTAATCATAGAACTGCTTATTATGAGGCAAAGAGAAATCGCCCTGACGATCCAATCTTTCACATAGCTACCCCTACCAAAGCGGATAATAAATGAGAAAATTCGCCCTCTTTTTTCTTCTCCTGCTTTATTCCAACATATACGGAAAGCCTAATTGGCACTCTCCACCCGCATGGATGCGAGAGCAAATAGAGACCGATCTCAGTCTATTTGAACCGGAAGAAATAGCTCCCGCCCAATTAGATCGAATTGACCAAATGCTTCATCCTCTCATCGTCCGTTACCGAATTAAAAATGGTACTCTCCAGGCGATCTATCCTCCTTCTCCAATAAAAATTACTTGGGTTCGGGGAAGGGCAATGGAAAGTTTTTTTCAACAGCTGCTTAAAATAACAGACGTTTCCGATGTTGATTTCCTGGTTTCCATGAGTGATAAAGGAGAGGGCCTCTCAGCTCCATTTTTTTCTTTTGCTAAAGATGGAAGATCGAAAGAGGCCATTCTTTTGATTCCCGACTTTGAAGCTTTATCCGGGAATCCTAATATGTTGACAGAGGTGAAAGAAGGAGTCAAAAAATATCCCTGGAAAAGCAAGCTCTCGAAAGCAATTTGGCGCGGATCAATGACCGGCCAACACTTTACGCTGAGCTCTTTTCTTCACGCCCCTCGCTCTCAACTCGTCACTCACTCCTTACACTATCCAACTTTAATTGATGCTCGATTCTCCGCTATCACCCAATGTTCTGATCCAAAGGAAATTGAAAGTGCCTTCGGTGAATATTTTAGCAACCCCCTTTCTATCAGAACCCACCTTCGCTACAAGTATCAAATCTTAGTCGACGGAAATTCATGCGCCTATAGCCGCGCCTATTGGCAGCTCTTTTCTAATGCGCTCATCTTGAAGCAGGAATCCCCCGATATTCAATGGTTTTACGCCTGCCTTAAACCTTACGTCCATTACATTCCGGTTCGCACCAATTTTGAGGACTTAATTGAGCAGATCCAATGGGCTCAAGCGCATGATGAGGAATGTCAACAAATCTCTGAAAATGCGCAAGCCTTTGCCAACCAAAACTTAACCCGTGACCATGTCTTTCTCTACCTCTACCTACTTTTGGAAGCCTATGCAAAGAAGCAAAATGAATCTCTATAAAAAAGTACAAATCTTTGCTTTTTAGTCCGAAGAGTTCATCGCACATTAAAAATTGCTCTTATGAAGATCGGTTCTTTCTTAATTTAATAGAGTAGACTTTTTCGTGATAGCACGGCTGAATCCGTTCTAGCTTTTCAAGTGAAAGGGGTTCTCGGTAGTCCTCAAGCTCATAACCTTGGCTTTTGTAATATTCTATTAAATGTTCTTGAAACAGTGGTATGACCCTTAAATATACCGATGCGCTGGATTCAAATGCTTCTTTTTCAGCAGCTTGTAAAAGTAGCCTGCCTAGCTTTTGTCCTTGATAGTCGGGATGTACGGAGAAAAGAGAGATTTCATCGCCCGATAAGAGAAGGGTGCCGCAAATCAAATGAGGATCTTGATCCAGCCGTAGGAGAAAAAGCCGATTACCTGGTTCGCGAATGAGATATTCTAGCTTAGCAATAGAAATCCTCTCTCGATCATTTCGATTGAACACTTGGCGTTTATAAGCCTTGTTGATGACAGAGGCTATTTCATTTAGATTATCCATTAAAGTCGCTTTCTCAATCAAAAAATCCCCATACAGGGGAGAGAAGAAAAACAAAACAATCCAGAAATACCAGTTCACTATTTCTTTCCTTTTTCTTATAGATGGATTCATGAGACTAATCCGTTGGCTAAGGCGAGAAATCGCTCACATTTTACCTGTTTTTCTCTTTTTCCTAGTTACGTTTAGTTTAATTAATCTGACCGAGCGCTTCTTATTTGAAAGAGCGGGGCTCATCCCTTTTAGCTTTACAGAAGTTGCCGTAGCTGCAGGGGTAATCGCAAAGGTGTTTTTGGTCATCGATCATTTGCCATTTGTCGATCTCTGCTCTCGTAAACCGCTGATCTATAAGATTGTTTGGAAGACCATTCTCTATTGGTGGATCGTGATTCTCGTACGAATGTCTGTCCGGTTTATTCCCTATCTTTTTGGAGGTGATGGCTGGGATGGTGACGTTCGTGCCTTTATCGATCATTTAGACTGGAGGCTTTTCATCTCAGTCCAAAGCTATTATTTAATGCTTCTCGTTATCTTTGTCACCTCAAGGGAGTTGACTTCGGCGATAGGAGAAAAAAAGATGAAACACATTTTCTTTGGGTAACAGATTATGTATGAAAGCAGACACCATCCCGTCCTTCCAACCCCTACCTTTATTCAGAGGGTCTTAACCCATCTTTTGATCGGTTTTGGAATCATTTTGATCTCTCTTGCCATCGGCATGTGGGGCTACCACTATTATGAAGAGATGTGTTGGGTTGAAGCCTATGAAAATGCGGCGATGATTCTATCCGGCATGGGGCCGGTCGATACCATCAAAACAACCAACGGCAAGATCTTCGCCGGAACTTACGCATTATTTAGCGGGATCGTGTTTCTCGTTGTGATCGCGATCATCATCGCCCCGCTGTTTCACCGCTTCTTCCACAAATTCATGATCAAAGATGTGAAGTGATCAGGCAAGGCGATCCAGGAAATAGTTTTTGTCTAAAATCGCCCGTACGGAATCGACCTTTAGGACGAAATTGCTCGCTTCCGCCACACTGACAGACTCTGGTCCATGGGCTTTGAGTGCGATAGGATTGACAATGGTTCGGCCCTGATCGGGATTTTCTGTTCGGTCAGCGTTATCATCAAAAAAATAGGATAGAGCATCTGCGCATTGAGGATCGTAGTAAAACGGCTTTCCGTAACGTCCGATTTCATTATGCTGATTCCAAGACGGATAGTGATCGGTGATCATCCAATGGTGTTTTGTAAATTTGCGATAGAGTTTTGCGGGACTGGAAACCTCTTTGGGGCCCCCATCTTTTCCCTTATATTCAAAAACGATCTCTTTTTGTTGAGTATTGGGTATGTCTTTTTCGACATACTTTCCTTCTCGGAATGAAACTCCAGGTGCATACTTTTGAAACGCTGCTTTTACTTTATGGTGCTCATTTCCAAAGCTGCGGAAAATAAAGCGGGTCGTCTCTGGATCGGACTTTGTTATCAGCTCGATGAATGAGGGGAAATAGGGTTGCTCAGGAGAGACGAGCTCTTTCATCTCTTCAAACTGTTTTGCAACTCTTTCAGCAAAGGGGTGTTTTGTTTCTTGCAAGTGGGTTACGAAAGAGCAAATTTTCTTTTTTCTTTCATGTTTCAAGGCTTTGTCATTAAAAGCGCCGGGAAGAAGGTGATTCCACACATATTCGCGATAGGAGCATTCGGGACTGTTTTCATCCCACTTTGCAACCGTTGCTCTCGCTAAGAAATCTTGCAGCGTATCTTCAATGTCTTTGCCTCCCTGTTCATCACCGGCAATGACGGTACCATTGATGTCGAGATTTAAAATGCGAAGACTGGGAAGAGTTACAGATGCCATAAATACTCCTTTTTAAAAAAGTTTTATAGCATCCGATCTTTAAAAATTATTTGCAAATGGTTTAGGTAATCTCTCTCTTTTTCTGTACAACGCCAAGGATGACAAGAGTTAAGAGAATCCATCCGGGATACTTAGTATCGTCAATGAGATTATCCTCCGAGTCAGAAAGAGGTCCACTGAGAAGCTCCTGTTTATCCGATTGGCTTAAGCTTTTGTTTTCTTGAATCGTGGTTCTCACATAGGATAAAAAGTGGTTATTTCTTTCGTTGAACTTGTCTTTCATCAAAGCTTGAGCCCAAGGGATAAGCGACGCCTTATAAAATTCCAATAAGCCCACGCGGCCGGGGAAAAAAATCGACTCCCATAACATAAAATCGGTTAAGCCATAATTTTGCATCTCTCTTTCTGACAGGGGATAAAATCCACGTCTGAGGCCTTTTGCTACCGCTTCATATAAGTGAATGTCTTCTCCAGTTGTTCGAAGTTCTTCATTTTTACGGAATAATTTAGCGAAAATGTTATGGCCCTGTTGAATGCATCGAAGCCTTTCTTTCTGAAGAGAGCGATAAGCTTCTCGTTCAAAAGCTTCTTGAGGAGAAAAAAGCTGTCCATCAGGTCCAATATCGGGAAGAAGGGTGGTAAAACCCTCCAGAACTTCTTCAGAGGCTCGCTTCATGGCCAGGTTGCAATAGTCGCCCCCTTCAATCGCTAACTTAAGTAAAGCATCTTCTCTATCGACAGCAGAGGTGTTTTTATCCAATAGAAAAGGGATGATTTTGGCGGTGTTTTCGACCGCCTCTTCCAGAAGTACATGATCTCCTTCGACGGCTCTTGTGCCCTTGAGCTTTCCCACAAAACAGTTCAACTGCTCTTTGACCCAATCGGCCGCATACACTTCGGATGAACGCCCTTTTTCTTGGGCTAATTGAGCAATATACTGTTTAGTTTCCGCTTGTCGTTCTGCTTTTGCTTTCTCATAAAGTTCCGTATTTTCTCTTTGGGATTTATGGAAATCATTTTCATAAAAAAGAAGCTTTGCTTCAGGCCACCGAACTTTAAGGAATTCGATAAATCGATCGTCATCGGCAAGTCGTGGCAGGATGAATTTATCAAAGAAACGTGGAGTGGACCATTTGTTGCGATTTTCGTCCCACATGGTGATCAATTTATCGAAATCTCGATCCTCAGGAAGAACGCGATAAATGGGGACTGACTTTGAGCAGTGCGCAGGGTTGATTTCATAGTCATTATAATCCCTTTCGCTAACACTCAGAATTTCTTCAATAATACTTTTTGATAGGTGTTTTTGCTGAATGAGTGGTGCATCGAACTCTTCAAGAAGAGGAGCCATATCCAGCTCTTCTTTTAAATCCTCAATTACATGCGGCGGAAAACCCATTTCTCTCATGAGCACACCCGCATATTCTTGAGTCGCAGGAAGCAGCGTTTTTCTAAAAACTGAATCGATTTTATGATGGAGCCATAGATTTGCTTCAGGAATATAAAGAATGATGGTTGCAGCAGCTACGAATTTCATTCCGATCGAGCCGGCAATCAAGACCCCAACTGATGCAATGAGCGGCATCCATCTTTCAAGGAAGAGGCTCATTTGCCGTGGGATGAGGTTGAGATCGTGGTCGAGATGTTCATACGCTACCGCTACCAAAATTCCTGCAGCTAAATAGAATTGACCTAAGATACTTAAGGCAATTCCAGAGACAACCAGCGCAATTCGAACAATATCGCTAAGGTTGTCGTTGATAAAATTAAGGACATTGATGCTTGTTAAACTGAGTCGAGTCGGAAGCGTAATAGGCAGGTAGGGAATTTTATTTAAAACTCCTGCAACTCCGGGATTTTGTGATTCAACATTTCTTGCGCTGAGAAAATACTTGGGCACACCATCGATGAAAAAGGTGCGTGTTTGTGGAGTGGGAGTTTCTACTTCTCTTCCGGTATCATAATAGAGTTGTCGTTTGTGTGTGGAAATCGTTATACAATTAGCCTCAGGAGCAGCAAGCTTATTCTCAAGAAGGTAATGAGTTTGATTCCAAAAGCCCCCCAAATCAACAGTATGGGGAAGTGGTTCCGGCACTTCTGTTCCTAATAGAAAGTAACGCTTTTGACCTTCAATTGTGATGCATACCGATCTTTCAGGTCTCGTGTCGTTGTTTTGGAGTTTAATTTTTGTCTTAATCCCATTTAAATCCACTTCGCGGCATTTTTCATCAAAAGGCTCATTTTCTCTAAGCGTTCGATACCCATAAAATTTAACTACGCCCTCTTCTTCAATTGGAATAGTTTGTTCTACAGCATACGTTGAATCCTGCAGAACAGGAAAGTGGCGAAGAACTCCATCCACTTCGAGAGAAATAGTTCCTTTTCTCGGCGCATCCACAATCCTAGTCGCATAGTGTTGGGTTTGTGCTGGCATAGTAGCGGCAATACTTGATTGATAAATGTTGTCTTTAACCGAAGCTGCCAAGAGAGAAAGGGGTGTGCTAACGATTGGATGGAAGACGGCGCGAAAAAATTGGGCGATATAATTAAAAGGAGCTGGAACAGCAGTTTCAATCGCCCCAATGACCGGACTTGCCCACATGGCTTGTCCAGCTTGTGGCATAGCCGCCAAAAGGTTATTGCCTCCTTGCCGAATATTGCGAACTTCAATGCGGTGAGCGGTGCTAGCTTGCGCAGGGGACCAAGTGTTTAAAAAGCCTAGTACAGAAGATGCCATAAAAACTCTCCTTGAAAAATGAGGGGGAGATTTTCTTAGAGCGTTCGATTAAAAGCAATGATTAATGGCGTTTAAAGTACTGGATGGCCCGCTCGTGTTTTACGGCCGCAGCACGTGATGTGAACGTGCCCAGATTGCGCCGTTTACCGGTTTTCGGATTTTTCTTACGAGAATAGAGACGATACGTTCCGTTAGGAAGTTTTCGAATCATCGTTTTGTTTCGCCTCTTTTTTTTCTTCAATAGCACGCTTAACAGCATTTGTCAAAAGAGGTGCTTCTAGGATTTTAAACCTAGATAGAAATTCTTGTATTTTCTGTGTTGAAATAAACGGACGATAATATTTTTCAAATTGTATCGCCTTCTCGATCCCGGGAATGGGATCGGGAATATTTTCATCTGAATTTTCATTCACAGGATTGGGAGGAGATAATTGTAAAAGAGGAGGTGAAATTCCTGAGGCTGGCATAGATGCTATCTCTTAAAGGGCTTCTATTTTGCACTGATCATGTAATTAATTTAAAATAGAAAGGTCAATTGCTTTGATTTTTTAAAGATCTTGTATTAGAACGAAATTTTAGAAGAGGTTGTAATAGTCAATGGCAATTCCCAGAAAATTAAGAGCTTACCGAGCAAAAAGAAAGCTCTCAGAGTCAAAAGAACCCGCCCCCAAATTGGGTAAGAAAAAAGTAAAGAAACTCCAATTTGTTGTGCAAAAACATGCGGCAAGACAACTCCATTATGATTTTCGATTGGAATGGGAGGGAGTGCTCAAAAGTTGGGCTATTCCGAAGGGACCGCCAGAAAGGTCGGGAATTAAACGGCTTGCCATCCAGGTTGAAGACCATCCTTATGCGTATAAAGATTTCGAGGGAATTATTCCAAGCGGTTATGGAGCTGGCCAAGTTTGGATTTGGGACCGAGGAACCTATGAACTCGAAGGATCATTTGAAGAGGGGATAGAGAAGGGAGCTCTTCATTTTACTTTACGAGGGAAAAAGCTGGCCGGAGAATTTTCTCTCATCCGCTTAAAGGATAAAGACAACCAGTGGCTTTGGCTCAAGAGGAAGTCTCCCTAAGAACCTACTTGCTTCTTTAATTCCAAAGGGCTAAACACTTGGGCATGTGTTTATACCGCTCGTGATTGAAGAATCGGTTCTGGCGGCGTCGGACAGCCGCTAAATTTGAGACCCGCCTGCATCGCCCAACCTTTCAGGTTGAGCTGCTTCGGCGTCGACTACGCCTGGCTCAAATTTAAGGCGCCTCCTTGCCATCTCCCGATTCTTGAATCATTCTCGGTATAACCGCTTTAAATTTGGAGGCATTTATGAAAACATTTTTCGATCTCTTCTCTGAAGAAGTCAAAGATATGTACGGTGCTGAAAAGCAACTGATCCGAGCTTTGCCAGAAATGGCAGCAGCTGCGCATACTCCCGATTTAAAAGAGGCTTTTTTAAAGCATCTGGAAGAAACGAGAACACAAGCGGCTCGATTGGAAGAGATCGCCGCTGAGCACAATATCGATTTAGCTGGCGCTGATTGTGAAGCGATGCGCGGCATCATTCAAGAGGGGAGCCACTACGTAAAGTCGCACTATCCAAGCGAGATCAAGGATGCGGCTTTAATCGGTGCGGCTCAGCGTGTCGAACACTATGAGATAGCAGTTTACGGCGTTCTACGAACGTTTGCTAAGCATTTAAAATTCAAGAGAGCTTTGGAATTACTGGATGACTCTTTGCAAGAAGAGGGCCATGCAGACAAAGTTCTGACGAAAATTGCTGAGGGATCGATCTTTACGACCGGTGTCAACGCGAAAGCCAGCAAAAATTGCTGTTGTTAGTCTATATTAGGGAGAGAGCCCCTCTCTCCCTTTCTCTAGCCATTATTTGCTATTTTCAGTATCTCTGGGTTGTAGGGAGGTACAGCTGGTGAAGAGGTTATTGAGCGCTCTATTGTTGTCTGGATGTCTTTTTGCTGAGACTCCGATTGCCGAAGCGCCGATTAATACCGAGCCATATAAAGCGATCGGTTTGCCTCCGCCGCCGCCGACTCCTTGGTTCACCGGTCCCTTGATCGCTCCGGTAGGAGCTGTTGTTCCATTCGGTCACTTTGAAGTCCAATCTTACCTTTTTTTCACCACGAATACCGGCACTTACAGTCGTCATTGGCATTCTGAGCCGACTCATACGATGTTTAGTTTCAATCCGCAATTGCGCTGCTACTTCGGTCTTTCCGATTGGATGGATTTAACGATCCTGCCGGAGTTTTTTTCCAATACCTCACGGGGCAAAACATCGGTTCGATTCGGCGACCTACCCATCGGATTTGATTTTCAAATCATACAGCCCGATGCGACTTGGTTTCCTGGGCTTAAATTCACCGTGCAAGAGATCTTTCCAACTGGCCATTATGACCACCTCAATCCCAAAAACTACCTCACCGACTCCACGGGTCTTGGGAGCTTCGGAACAAATTTTAATCTCCTTCTCTATCAAGTGATTCACCTCCAAGACGTCCATTACATGACTTTCACATTTAGTGCAGGCTACACCCTGAATCTTCCGGTCAATGTGGAGGGATACAATGCCTATGGAGGCGGACATGGAACCAATGGAAAGATCGTCGGCGGCAATCAATTTCAGGCCATTTTGAGTTTTGAGCTCAGCCTAAGCCAGAACTGGGCATTGGCGCTCGACAATGTCTACACGCATATGGATGCGACAACATTTTATGGAGATCCGGGCACTACTTCCAACGGAGATCCTGCAACGGTCGGTTTGCCCTCTTCTGAGCAGCTTAGTTTTGCCCCGGCATTTGAATACAATTTTTCAGAAGCACTCGGACTTTGTGTGGGTTGCTGGTTTACGGCAATGGGTCGCAACTCAACCCAATTTAGAAGCGGCGTCATCAATCTCGACTACACCTACTAATCAAACACCGAGAGCACCGAGAACCACCGAGGCGGAGGGAAGCCCTCCGCCTCTGTGGTTGTCTATCTCTGTGGTGAATGTTTATCCTGTCGCCGCTTTTGCGGCGATCTTGCCCGCACGCTTCGTGCGGATCTTTGTTCTATAGTCTTAGTCTTTCTTTTTTTTAATTAGGGAAATCCACTACGATGAAAATCTATGCGAGCTAAACTCACTTTTTTTCCTCTTGCCCTCCTGATGATTTCAGCGATCGACAGCAATCGGAATCTCCCAGCTGTAGCGATCTTTGGCAGTCCTTTGATTTTTTACTTTCTGTTTGCAGCTGTCTTTTTCTTGTTTCCCACTGCCCTTGCCTCAGCAGAACTCTCATCGAGTCATCCGGATAAAGAGGGGATTTTCTACTGGGTTCGCCACGCTTTTGGTGAAAAATGGGGGATGGTGGCGATTTGGCTCCAGTGGGTCAATACAGTAGTTTGGTTCCCAACTATTCTCTCGTTCATCGCAGGCGCTTTAGCGTTTCTATTCGATCCGGGCTTGATCAATGATAAAATCTACATGCTCTTCTCAATCGCAATTATTTTCTGGGCTCTCACTTTGTTGAATTTACGCGGATTACATGTTTCGGCTCGGGCGAATAATCTCTTCGCATTGATTGGAACGCTCTTGCCCATGTGCTTTTTGATTTTACTCGGAGCGGTTTGGCTCCATCGGGGAGAGCCGCTCCAGATTTCTTTCTCTCCCTCTCAGATTTTGCCTGAAATCGCCAAACTCGATTCATGGGTTGCCTTGGTCGCTGTCATTGGGTCGTTTCTCGGAATGGAGCTCGCAGGCGTACACATCGCCGATGTCCAGCGCCCCCAACGGACCTATCCCTTAGCTCTCGGCGTTTCTAGTTTGATTATTTTAGCGACGATGCTCTTTGGAGCTTTGACGATTGCTTCTGTCTTGCCGCAGGAAAAAATCAATCTCGCGGGCGGGATCATGCAAGTCTTTGATGAATTTTTCCGTGTTCTCGGCTTCTCTTATCTCGTTCCTGTTGCAACCTTTGCCATCGTGTTGGGAAGCGTCGGCGGCTTGATCAATTGGATGATCTCGCCATCGAAAGGGCTCCTCTTTGCCGCGCGCCACGGCTTTTTACCCCCTCTCTTCACCAAGCTCAATCGTCGAGGTGTTGCTTCTCGGGTCTTAATTGTCCAAGCGCTCATCGTCACAGCGCTCTGCTTTCTTCTTCTCTACGTCCCATCCGTCAACGGCTTTTACTGGTTTTTATCAGCGCTCAGCACAGGTCTTTACATGCTGATGTATCTATTGATGTTTGCGTCTTTGATCCGCCTCCGCAAGCAGGTGCCGGCGGCAACGCTGGAAAAGCGTTTTGTCATACCTGGTGGAAAAGTGGGTCTTTGGGGTGTCTGTCTGTTGGGAATGATCGGCTCGTTTCTCACGTTCGCATTGGGCTTTGTGCCACCCGAAAATGTGAACGTCGGCTCTCATCTTCAATACACGCTGATGATTGGAGGGGGAATGCTACTCTTTATCCTCCCCGTCCTTTTGACCTTTGCTTATTCTGCAGCTAAAGAATCGTAATTCCTCACATTTGGGGGAGGGAGATTGTATAGTTGGCGCCCCCGTATCTCCATTTTTTTCTTAGTCTTCTTTTTTACTGACTGTGATTCTCTATGATAGAATCTACAAGCTTTGCGAGCAAGGCATGGATCCTTTGAATAATAAGATGGGCAAGGAGAAGACTTATATTGCTTTGAACCGGCATCGTAATATCCAGCTTTTAAATTACCGATGATCAGTTCATCAATATTGTGAGCATTTTTACATGCCTTTCCTTCTTTACAATCCTTCAAATTACAAAGTTGAGTCCAAACTTCAATTTTTTGATGAGGCTTGTTGATACCGCCAAAATCACCTGTTTTCTTGGAAGGAAGCGGCTGATTTAGGTGAGAAAGAGAAATCGTATGAACCTGGGCTGTTTCTTTGGCCACCGCTCGTAACTGGTGTTCTTGCTGAACTTCAAAAAATAAGAGAGCGAGATCTGCGTGATCCACGCCGTGCAGTCCGTTATCCCTTAAATAAGTAGGTTTTATAGGCATAATTAAAAATCCTAGTTTTAATTAAATAATTATATCAAAAAATTTAATTAAAGTAATTAATTAATAATTTAATGGGATGGTTTAATCAGTCTACTGCCAAATCTAGATTAATC
>JBEHXF010000019.1:0-33577 GCA_048498835.1 Chlamydiota bacterium
GTACGCTGCGCCGTGGCGACGATGCTGTCGGTGGCGGCAAAAGCCTGCTCGCGCTCAAACAACACAAAGAAGCCGCTCTAGAGCTCAATGCCTTCCTTCAAGCCGCAGCGCCCACCGACTCGACCCGCCCCGCTCTTCTCCACCTCATGGAAGCCGCCTATCAGTCAAGCGATCTAGAAATGCTCGACCAGGCCATCGCTCGCCTTCGCGCTATCGATGAAAATGACCTCGAACTCGCAAAAGCTCTTTTCAGCCGCGCGCAACTGTTGAAAAAAGAGCAAAATGCACTCGTCGCCCAAGCTCAACTCGAATCGCTCCTCGCCGCTTTTCCCCAGTTCCCCGAGCGACCCCAAGCCACCTTTGAACTCGCTCACCTCGCCTCGTCAGCGAAAAACTGGCCCCTCTGCCGTACCGGCTCCCTCTCTTTCGTTCAGGAATTTCCCGATCATGAACTCGCCCCTTTTGCCTGGCGCTACCTCGCCGCCGCATCTGCTGAATGCGCCGCGGCCGAACAACTTCCAGAAAAAGCGAAACGAGAGCAGCTCATCCGCGATCTACAGCTTCTCACCACTCAAGCAACCTGCATTCCTGTCGCAGAACAATCCGACTGGGCCTTTCTCTTAGCAAAAACACACTACGAAATACACCAATTTGCCGAAGCGATTCAAATCTTAGAACCCCTCGTTCTCCAAACCTTTCATCAAAAGGGCAACGCTGAACTCCTACTGGGTCTTTGCTATCGAGACGGCTCAAAAAATGAAGCAAAATTTGAAGAATGGGCCACACAAGCTCTCCAGGATGGGCAAACCCTGCTTCCTCCTGCACAGCTACACATTTCACTCTTCAATTCTTATCTTTCTCGCTCCGAAATCGATGCGGCGGCAAAACATCTTCAAGCAGCTTTTGAAGCAAAAGCCGAGATTCAACTCCCGAATTTAGTCTGGCTTGCCGATTATGCCTACGGTCGCTTCGAACGAGAGCCAGCTTATGCGCAAACAGCAACACAACTAATCGCCCAATTCATCGAACGAAACGGTCTCAATCCCCATTCACTCCAAGCCGACACGCTCTATCTCGAACCGCTTTTCCTCAAACTCGCTAAACTCCACCACCATCTCCATCAACACCTACAAGCAACGGAATTGCTCGAAGCGCTTGCAGCTCAATATAGCGCGCAGCCATCGCTCGCTTGGACTGGCGAAAAAGAGGCAAAACTACTTCTGGCCGAATCTTATCTTGTTCAAGGCTCGGTTGAAAAAGCGCAAAAACTCTTCGAAGAAGTAGCTGCAACAAGCCCCACAAAGCGCAACCGAATTGCCGCCTCCGCCTCGCTGCAAAGCGCCCGCATCAAATTGACAAAATTGCTGAAAGAAAATCCGCTTCCGAATCCGACCGACATTGCTCCGATTGCGGCGCAACTCAAAGATCTCGTCATCCAAAAAACGCTCGAGAGCGAACCGCTTCATCTCGAAGCTGCCCTCGATTACATCGATCTGCAAACTCTATTCGAAAACGACGCTCAAAAACGACTTGCTTTAATCAACAAGACAAAACAAGAATTTGAGCTGCAAGAGGATCTCTTGGCAAAAGACTATCACGCAGCGCGCGCAAAACTCTCGGACAAAAACAAGCTCTACCTTGCCTACATGCAATTTTTCGATGCCGAAGCCTATCTTGCCGAAGCGCGCACTTGTACTGACGTGGAAAAACAAAAAGAGTTGCAAGCAAAAGCAAAAGATCTTTTGCTACAACTTGAGAGCAGCCAGCTACAAGCGCCCGTCGCCGGACGCGTGCAGCAACGCTTGCAAAGCTTAAAGAGTCTGAATGAACCAGCCGCTTGAAAAAAAGCGCAATCATCTTCTCACTGGGTGCATCGTCGTATCGATTGCGCTCCATGCTGGATTTGTGGCCTTTCTCCAAACTCATTCTCTCTGGTTTTGCTCTCCTCTTGCTCCCCATGCGCAAGCCAATACCTGGGCGCAGGCGCTCGAAAAGAAAGCGCGCGATCAAGTCTTAGAAGAGACCTTTGAACACTCCGAGTTAGCGCTCCACGCAACTTCCGCGCCGAAACCTCAGCTAGAACCAGAAGGGCTAGCCTCCCTTCCCGCTCACATCCAAACTCCAGAAGCGCCTGCCCCGACTCACACCCTTCTTCCCTTTCCTATCGATAATCTCCTCGCTTCCAATACCGATCTGTTTCAAAGTCGCTCCTTCTCCCTTCCTCCTGTTGAAACCATCGACCTCTTTTCAGATCTACCCAAAGATCTCATTTTACTGCCGCCACCTAAATCGACCCCAGGCGCCTCTCTCCTCCCACAAACAGAAGTATCTTCGATTGAACAACTCACTACGCAAGAGATGACGCTTCCCGTAGCTCCTTCTTTGTCGATCGCTTTTTCAGAGCCCCTTTCAAATCCAGCTCCCCTCGATCCTGAAGAATCGCTCGGTCGCGCCCTCCCTAAAATCGGCGTTCCCAATCTCCCACGCCTTCCAACCTTAGCTGAACTCGAAACGACAAATCTCTCTAACGCCTTCGAATCTGAGCTCGTTTTTCTTCCACGCGACGATGGCCCTGGCTATATCTTTGCCCTCACGCTCATTCCTCGCTCTGATCTAAAACTGCCTAAGATGCGCCAGCATCTCACTTTCCTCATCGACCGTTCCAATTCGGTACAAAAAGACCGACTCCAATCTTCCAAACAAGCGGTCCACAAAGCTTTAGAAGAGCTCGATACGGACGACACCTTCAACATCATCGTCTTCGACAGCAAAGTAGAAAAACTCTTCTCATCCCTCACTCCCGCAAACACCGATTCGCTAGCGAAAGCAGGAACCTTTCTCGATCAAATTCAACTCGGCAGTTTCTTCTCTCCAGCTGATCCTTATCGCCCGCTCCTCCTCACAGTCCCAGGCTACGTGCGCGATGACGAACTCTACACCGCCATCCTCATCACAGATGGTGAAAGCCTCGCAAAAAAACCGACGCAGCGCTCACTCCTACAACACTGGACACAGCAAAACAATGGACGTGTCGCACTCTATACCATCGCCATGGGAAGCGACCACCACTTAGCCACCCTCGACGCCGCCTCCGTCTTCAATAAAGGACGCCTTGTCTATGCCACAACGAATCGAGGCCTGAGACGCAAACTCCTCAAACTGATGAAAACAATCCGCACTCCTGTCGCAAAAAATATGTCGATTCACGCCATTTCGCGTAGCCCAACCGGAAAAATAGAACTCTATCCCAAATCAACTCATTCCCCACACCTGTTCCTTGATCATCCCTACGTCATCATCGGCGTTACTGAAACGCTCGACGATTTTATTCTCTTTGTGCAAGGGAAACTCAAAGATCAGTGGCTCAACATCAAAAAGCCGATTTCGTTCCTCAACGCAAAGCGGGGCGGACAAATGTTGAAAGCGGAGTGGGCTCTGCAAAAAGCCTACAGCCAATACGAACAATATGTAATCGACGACGATCCAAAACATTTAGCGGAAGCCCGCTCGATTCTCGAACCCTTCGATCTACAGGCAGCTTTCGAATGAGTCTACGCATTGTCGGCGGTCAATTTCGGGGCCGCACCCTAAAAAGTCCCAAAGGGGACCAAACTCGTCCCACAACCTCGATGGCGCGAGAAGCTGTCTTTAATATCTGCCAAGAATGGGTTCCCGGCGCGCGTTTTCTCGATCTCTTTGCCGGCAGCGGCGCTATGGGGCTTGAAGCGATCAGTCGAGGCGCAAGCTTTGCAACTTTCATCGAAAAAAATAAACACGCTGCCCAATGCATCCGAGAAAATGCTGAACTGCTCCAAATCCAAGAACAAACGCAAATTCTCGCAATCGATGCCGCGCTCGCCCTTCCAAAACTGCTCAGCCCTTACGATCTCATCTACATCGATCCACCTTACGAAAAAGAGACCGCTCACCTACTCGAAACCATCGCGTCCCTAAAACTTCTCGCCCCGCGCGGCCTCCTCTTCCTTGAAGAGCGTTACAATCCAAAAGCAAAGCCTCCCATCCCACCGTCCTTTGAACTCATTCAAAGTCGCCGCTACGGCATTGCCCACCTTCACCAATACCGATGGTCTCTTCTATGAAAATAGCCCTCTTTGCCGGATCATTTGATCCACCCTCACTCGGTCATCTCGACATCATCCAGCAAGCCTCTCGTCTCTTCGATCGAGTCATCGTCGCCGTCGCATACAACCACAACAAAATCGGCCGCAATCTCTTCACTTCAGAAGAAAGGCTCCAACTACTTCGCCTCATCACCCGCAATCTCACCAACCTTGAAATCGCCTCTTTCTCCGGCCTCATCGTCGATTTTGCTCACGAGAAAAAAGCCACCTGCCTAATCCGCGGCATCCGAACAACTTCCCATCTCGAACATGAGTTCCAAATGGCTCTCGCCAACCGAAAGATGGGCTCGCTAGAAACCCTTTTTCTCCTGGGAGATGATCAACACACCCATATCTCCTCCACTCTCATCCGCGAAATTGCGCACGCAAATGGTCCCCTAAAGCAGTTCGTTCCTGCAGAAATTGAATTAGCGATACGCGAGAAGATTAAAAATCGATCTCTGAATTAGCTTCTGAAAACTGTCCTATTTTATCAATTCGCTTTAATCCACTTCTGAATAGGTTTATTTATTCTAATCATTAAAATTGCATGCAAAACACTAATTGACAAAGCCCAGGCCAATGAAATCGATCCATTTTTAACGAACAAATAAACATATTTCCAAACAGTTAGTGTGATAGCCCATTCTGTGATCAGCCATATGACTCTTCGAAGAATCTGACTTCGATCGATCTCCTTTCCCAATAACCTGCGCAAAAAGAAATCTAATAATTCATATCCAATGATTGCTACTACAATCAAAAAGAATACAAATAGAAGGAAATTCTCATATAGCATTTCTAGATAAGCTATTTTTAACCCACCGCAAAACAGAGCTATTGCATAGATAATCTTAAGTAGATAAGTCATCATCTCTTTCATGCGCATTCCTAAAATTTCCAGATAGGTGGCTTAGTTTCTAAAAAGGATGAGACAATAAAAACAGGAGAAAAAAAAGACAATAGATTTCGAAGATAATCAAATCCGAGCGGGAAGACTCCCGCTCGGTAAAGTCAGTAGACTATTTGCCTGGACCTTTTTTTGGCTGAGGAGCTGGAGCTTGTGGCTTCTTCTGCTCAGGAGCTTTGTTAGGTGCTGCTGGTTGTGGTTTTGCAGGTTGTTTCATATTCATAATTCATTCTCCTAGTTGGAAACGATTCGTGTTCGAATCGCAAGACCAACTTTACGCCTTTTTCGAAAAAAGAAAAGTGATTTTTAGAAAATCCGGCGCAAGCAACTCATAACAAATTACTTGCGCCGAAACAAAAATTAGCGGACAGGACGTCCTAACTCATAATGAGAAACGGTAAACTGACCATCTTTATCGTATTTCTTTTTCTCTCCGTGAGGAACATCTTGAGAGAATGTTTGCACGAGAAGAGGACTGCCATCATCGTAGAATTTCATGAACTTGCCATTGCGCAAACCATTTTGGTATTCCGCTTCAAAAACCAAAATACCTTGCTCATTCCAGCTCTGTGCTACGCCGTTTAACTGATCATTCGTATAAGGATAAGCCGAGGCGAGCGTCCCATCAAAGTGATAGGTCTTCTCTACCCCTTCTTTTTTATCGTTTACGAATTGCGTTTCACGATAGATGGCACCGTTTGGGAAATACTGAATTGCAAGGCCGTTTTTGAGGTTATCTTTAAACTCAATTGCCGCAGTCAGTTTTCCTTTTTCGTCGTAGAGTTTCGCCAAACCATTCTTCACATTATCGACGTAGATCGATTCAGCGATTTTTTCCCCTTTTTCAGAATACTCCGTAACCATTCCTTGAACCACGTCTTTGGAATAGGGAACCTCTAAAACTTTGACCTTTTCACCCTTTTCATTGGCTGGCATGAAAACCTGATGAAGGCCGTCTTTTAAATTATTTCGATAGTGAAATACTAGTTCTCGACCATCTTCAGCTTTTTGAAAATGGCGTCCATCCAATTTCCCATACAGATAATTGGCTTCTTCTACCAATTGCCCTTCCGGATTGAACAATTGTTTCGCTCCGTGTATTAGGCCATGATCATAATGGACAACTGCCTGCAAAACGCCATTGGGATACATGGTTTTGACTTCACCATGAAGCTTCCCATCTTGATCATAATGGAAAAGACGAGCCAGACGTTCTGCATCTTTTTGTAACGGATTTGATTTAGGATAGTATTCGCGATGTTCATCGACCGGTTTGCCACCTTCGAATCGTTGCTTTGTTTGAATCGAACCGTCCGGATACCAAGCCAGAAGATCGCCTACACTTAAATCCTCATGGTAGTGAGCCACCCTTTCGAGTTGTCCATTTTCATAGAACCACTCGTGTTTACCCTCTTTCTTACCATTGACATAAGGAAGTTTGGTTTTGAGCTGATCTTTATTCCACCAAGATAGCACAGTACCGACAAGACCATCTTTTTCATAGCGAGCTTCAAAGGCCAGATTTCCCTGATCATTCCATTCTCTCTGCCAACCTTCGCGCACGCCTGCGATGAATTCATTGCGATTTTTTAGCTGTCCATTCTCATACCACTCAGACTGAACCCCATCTGGTTTGTCAGCTTGGAAATAAGAATCTAACCTGCAATTTCCATTCGCGTACCACTCAGCCAGTGGCCCATCTTTTAACCCTTCGCAGAATTGAATTTTCTTCGCGAGCACCCCATTTTCGTGCCACTCTTCGTGCAATCCATCTCGTTTTTGATTTTTAAAATGGGAGCGAACTTTGATTTGCCCGGAAGGATAATATTCTTTCTGATCGCCATCGAATTCCCCTTTCGCATAATTGCATTCCGATTTGATCTGCCCATCGGAATACCACTCGGTGCAAAGTCCATCCAATTTATCGTCAGACAATCGATACTCGCGAATCTTTTGTCCTTCTTCATTGTATTCGACGATCGGTTCTACAAGGTTGCCATTTGAATCATACTCAGCGAGGAAAGCGGTAGCCCCATTTGCATGCTCTCGCCACTGCTTACCAATCGGTTTTCCTTCAGAAAAGAAGCCTTCGCCAACTACCGATCCATCTTCATCAAAAAACAGCTCTTTTCCCTCTTTTAGACCGCCTCTAAATTGAGCGTGGTAGGCCTCCTTCCCATTTTGATGGTAACGGGTGTGCGTACCAACTGGAATGCCATCTCTAAAGTCAACTGCTTCGCGTAAGTGCTTTTGCTCGTCGTAAACCAACACAGCAGGGTTTTTCCCATCGCCATGTAGTTTCCCCTCGCGCAATCTACGCTGCGCTTTCAAGGCGCCCGACGGATACCATTCTTGGGATAACCCTTCCGCTAACCCATTTTTATAAGCGATATGAACAAGCTTCTGACCTGACTCAGCATATTGAAAAAAATCCCCTTCTAAAAGGCCAGCTACATAAGTAGCTTCTTCTTTCAAAGCTCCTTGCTCATAAAAAGCCTGGGCCTTGCCATGGAGCTTCCCTTTCGAAAAATGTTGGGTCAACAACACGTTGCCGTTGGGGTGGAAAAGGCGGCATTCGCCCTCCAAAACACCCATTTGGTAGGTGGACGCTTTGACAAGCTTTCCCTCTCCATTAAATTCTACGCATGCGCCATGCGGCACGAGAGTCGACTGCCATTCTTTGGCCATTTCGGACCCCTCTTCTACCATCGCCACATCAACTTCGCGAGCAATCCGATTGTTTTCGTGAAAAATCACCTGTTTTACAGGCGTCTCACTTCCATCGGGCTGGGGTTGATAGAAAACAATGACCTGCGGCGATCCGTTTGGGAAGGCGCGCATAATCTCAGGGCGCCAATTCGGTTCACGAGGTTTTAAAGAGATAACCAGTGAAGGAAGTGTTTGACGAGGCGCTTCAGCCTGATCAGCCACTGCCATGCAAGCAATAGTAAGAGCGAGAATTGTTAATGTTTTTTTCATAGGAACATCACACGTTCAAGGTTTCAGTGCCCTAACTGTAGTGGATGGCCCCAATATAAGACAAGGATCGATCCAACTTAAATTTTGGCGAAAAGTGGACAAAATTTCTCATAAATAACAATTATTTTGCCCAATAAAGAGACTCGGCGTATGGTCTTATTCCGTCTTTATTCTGTTTTATGTGAGGTTATAAATGCTAAGTCAAATACTTGCTATTGCGCTGTATTTTTCGATCTTAGTTTTGATCGGGATTTTATCCCGAAAGAAAGATGCAAATGACAAAGATTTTAATTTGGGCAGCCGCCAACTCAATTATTGGGTGACGGCCATCTCCGCACACGCGGATGACATGAGTTCATGGCTCTTCATCGCCTATCCGATGGCGATTTTTATGGCAGGAGCCGGCAAAGTGTGGATCGGCATTGGACTCGTACTAGGGATGTTCTCGAGCTGGCAAATCATCGCCCCCAGACTTCGCCGAGCAACTGAAAAATATGATAGTTACACCCTTCCCACATTTCTCGAACGCCGCTTTGGGGACACGTCAGGAGTCATTCGGATTGTTAGCGCCATCATGATCCTTTTTTTCATGACCTACTATATCTCCGCTGGCCTGGTAGCCACAGGACGCCTCTTCGAAACCCTCTTCCAGATCGACTACTACATCGGGATTGCGGTTGCCATCTCCATCATGCTCACCTATATGTATGCAGGCGGGTTTGTGTCGGTCGCCTGGACCGACTTTGCGCAAGGAATCTTCCTCCTTGTTGCTCTCGTCATCGTCCCGAGCATTGCTTTCTTTCATCTCGAGAGCGTTACTCAAATTTTTGCAGCAGCTGAGGCAAAAGGGATTTCCCTTTCCCTGATACCCGATTTTTCATTCCCCTCACTTTTCGCGATCCTCTCGCTCACCGCGGGATGGGGACTGGGCTACTTTGGACAACCCCATATTTTAAATAAATTTATGGCGATTAAAGACCCAAATGAACTTAGAAAGTCAAAATATCTGGGGATTTCTTGGCAAATTACCGTGCTCATCGCAGCTTCAGCCGTCGGTCTCATCGGTCTGGCCTTCTTCCCAGATGGTTTGGCAAAACCCGAAATGGTCTTCGTTGAAATGACCAAATCGGTCTTTTTCCCATTTGCTGTGACCTTAACCGTTTGCGGTATCTTTGCGGCCAATATGTCGACAATGGATTCGCAAATTCTCGTTTGTGCAACGGTTCTCGCTGAAGATTTTTACAAGCGAGTCGTGAAGAAAAACGCCACCTCGAAAGAAATTCTTTGGGCTTCCCGCTTTGGAGTACTCTTCTTTTCAGGATTGGCTTTCCTCATGGCTTACGGTCAGAGCGCAACCATCATGTCGATTGTAGAATACGCCTGGTCAGGACTCGGCGGCTCCTTTGGCCCCCTTCTCCTCACCGCGCTCTATTCTAAAAGTGTGAACCGCTATGGAGCCATTTCCGGCATCGCAGTGGGCGGACTCTCTGCAGCCATCTGGCCGACAGTCAATCCTCTGATCACAGATCTCCAAATTGTCCCTCTCTTCCCAGCCTTTCTCTTCAGCCTCGCCGCTATCTTCAGCGTCTCTTGGCTGACTAAAAATCGCGCCGAAGAGCGAACACCTGTTGAAGCATAAACCCTCAGGCCGGTTCTCGCCGGCCTGTTTCTAAAAATTTCATTGTCAAAAATTCCCGCCTCGCTTAGCCTGCCTACTCAATTTTTTACTCACCATCCCTAACCAAGAGGAATCTTATGGCAGCAGTAGCATTGAGACCCGCCCATCAACAACCCCAAAACTTACTCCCAGTCACCCGAGAACAAAACTTTAGCGAATGGTATCGAGCCGTTCTAAAAAATGCAGAGCTAGCCGAATCATCTGCTGTGCGAGGATGCATGGTCATTCAACCTTGGGGGTATGGAATATGGGAACAAATACAAGCACAAATGGACGCACTGTTCAAACGTGAAAAATGTTGTAAAAATGCCTATTTCCCTTTGTTCATTCCGACAAAACTATTTGCCGCAGAAGCAGAACATGTGGCTGGTTTTGCAAAAGAATGTGCAGTTGTCACCCATTACCGAATGAAACTCGATAAAGGGAAGATGATTCCTGATCCAGAAGCTCAATTGGATGAACCTCTCATTGTCCGTCCAACATCTGAAACCATCATCGGCGTAACAATGAGCAACGACATCAGATCGCACCGGGATCTTCCCTATAAGCGCAATCAGTGGTGCAATGTGGTTCGTTGGGAGCATGCAACAATACCATTTCTACGAACAGCTGAATTTCTGTGGCAAGAGGGCCACTGCGCATTTGGAACTGAAGAGCAAGCTCGAGCAGATGCTTTAAAAATGGCTAGCGTCTACGAAACGTTTATGACTCAATACTGCGCTCTGCCAGTTATTTTAGGCGAAAAATCTCCCGTTGAGCGCTTTGCTGGAGCTGTCCAAACTTATTGTCTTGAAGCCATGATGCAAGATGGAAAAGCTGTACAAGCAGGAACTTCTCATTACTTGGGAACAAATTTTGCAAAGGCTTCTGGTATTCAGTTTAATGATCAAGAAAACACGAGACAATACGCACATACAACATCTTGGGGAGTCAGCACTCGGCTGATTGGAACTTTGATTATGACCCACTCCGATGATGATGGCTTGCGTATTCCTCCGCGCCTAGCGACAAGCCACATAGCAATCATTCCATCTGGTCATAAAAATATTGAACAAAGAGACCAATACATCTCTAAAATTGAAGATTTGCTTAAGGAAGTTCAATTTAGCAAGCGCGATCTTTCTGTTGAACACGATACTCGAGACATAAAAACCGGGGAAAAATCCTATGAATGGATTCGAAAAGGGGTACCTCTTCGTTTTGAAATTGGTGCACGCGAAGCTGACAACCAAACCGTAACGGTTTATCGGCGCGATGTAGATAAAAATGACAAACCAACCGTTGTAAAGATAGACGAACTAGTCCCCTATGTTCTTAAAACATTGGAAGAAATTCAGTCCAATTACTTCGAACAAGCGAGCAAATTCCTTGCAGGACATATCCGAACAGACATTACAAACTTAAAAGAACTACACCATTTCTTCGAAACCGAGATCGGTTTTGTCCGCGCAAAATGGAGCGAAGATGGTGAAGCAGAAGAACAGCTTAAAAAGGATCATAAGGTGACGATTCGTTGCATTCCGCTAGATCAAAGCGGCACGGAAGGGACCTGCGTTCTCACAGGGAAGCCCGCGACCCTGGATGTTATTTTTGGTAAGTCTTACTAAACACTTTTCAGACCCGCACGGCCACGTGCGGGTTTACATTAAATATTTATCGTCATAGAATCGCCGTCACTTTTTTCACCAGGTAAAAAATATGACACATTCTATTCAACCAAGACTTGAACGTTACAAACAATTCATCGAGACACAATTTATCGACAGCCTCCTCTGGAATAAGGATTATTCAATGGATGGCTTAGACCCGGAATTAAAAGCTAAAATTCTTGCAGGTCAATTTAGAAAAATCATCTTCACAGGCATGGGATGCTCCGCCATCGTGTCAGATGTGATCAAAGGGTTTTTCGCTGATCAAGAAATCCCGATTTACGTAGATGTAATCAATGACTATGACATTGATGTTTTGGTCGATAAGAACGACCTGAAGGATGACAGAACCTTGATCATCATCAGTTCCTATAGTGGCCACTCGCAAGAGCCGATCTATTTTTACCATAGAGTTAAATCGTTAAGCCAAAACATCATTTTCCTCACCTCTGGCGGGCAGCTAGGAGATCTAGCGATGAAAGAGGGAGTCTCGATCGTCCATTGGAGATTGAGAAATCCCGATCGGGAATATCCGCTTTTCCACGTTCCACAATACTTTAGCATCTTGCTCGATCTCTTTTTTGAATTGAATATTCTCAAATCGAACTATTTCAATGAACTGCAAGCAGTAACCCACTTTTTGAAGCAAGAGTTTCAGGCGGAGAAAATCAGAGAAGCAGAAGCTGTTGCCAATAGATTGCGCGATCATGAAATCGTATTCATCGCTCAGCCAAAATGGTACATTTCTCTTTTAAAACTGGCTGATATGCATGTAAACGAAATGGCGATGGTTCCAGCTCATAGAAACTATTTTCACGAGTTTACCCATAGTGAAGTCGCCGTTTTCAGCGATCCGAAAGAAAAATTGGGCATCGTCCTTTTAAAAGACCCAGGAAAAGACGAATACATGAGAAAGAAAATGGAGAGATTTTCTCGTCTTATGACCGATGAACAAGTAAGGCAAAACGATCAGATTGAGTTAGTTGAAATTGAGCTCAATCAAACCAACTTTTTCGAAAAATTCTTCTCAACGCTCCTCTTCATCAATCACGTGTCCTACTTTTTGGGCATTTACGCAAACGTGAAATCGAGAGAGCTCATCTCAACCGCTGCTGGAAACCCTTGGTATAACCAAAAAACAATCCAGAGCGAAGCAGCTCTCACACGGTAAGCTATGCAAGCGATATCAGCACGATCAGCACTTCCACCAGATAACCCCATCGCCCTTAAAACAATTGGTTTTGTCGGCGGAGGAAATTTGGCCCGAGCGCTCATTGCCGGATTGACTAAAGAAGGCTTTCCACCCAGGCAGATTGTCGTGAGCAATCGGACCTCCGAGAAGCTTGAAAATCTCGTGCGTGAGTTTGGTATCATTCCTGCAGAAACGAATAGAGATACTGCAGCTCGTGCTGATATCTTAGTCCTGGCTGTGAAACCACAAGATACAAAAGCAGTGATCGAGGAAATTAAAGAGGCGGTGCAAGCAAAGGCGCCACTGATTATTTCCTTAGCGGCAGGTCTTCGCATGCAAGAACTAGAAGAATGGTTGGGAGAGGGCTTAAGCATGATCCGAACTATGCCCAATACGGCGGCGATCATTGGAAAAGGGATCACCGCTCTGTTTGCGAATGATCGTTCCACAGAAGAGCAAAGGGCCCTTGCTGCATCCTTTTTTAACTCAGTAGGAACCACTTGCTGGGTGAAAGAAGAAAGAGACCTCGATGTGTTGACCCCTTTCATGGGCAGTGGAATAGCTTACCTCTATTTATTTATTGAAGCGATGGAAGCTGCAGCAAAAGAAACGGGAGTGGAGCCAGATCTCATTAAGGTCTTGGCAAGACAAACCGTCTTTAGCGCAGCTGAAATGGCGCTTGCAGGTGAATCGCTTGATGTTCTCACTGCACAAGTTGCCACACGCGGTGGGGTGACAGAACCTTCTTTAGATATTGTACGAAAAGGAGGTCTCTTTGAATCGCTACTAAAAGCTTTTCGAATGGTAACAGAACGATGTGAAAGACTGAGCGAAGAGCTTCAGAAAGCTAGTCACGAGCAGCCTGAATCAGAACAGAAGCCGCCAAAATTAGAATGATTCCACCGATTTGCAAAGAGGTGATCGTTTCGCCTAAAAGGGCGACACCGACTAAGAGCGTCACTCCTGGCTCGCATACACTAGCCATCGATGCCTTTAAGGAACTCACCTCTTTCAATCCCTCCAACATCAATTGGATGGGTATGGCTGTAGCAAAGACTCCAATCGCAATCAGATAGGCCATCGATGATAGTGTCGTGGGCATCGTAAGTTCTCCATCGACAAGAGCAAAAATCAGATAGATCAGAGCGCTACCCAAGCAGACAAGGGAAGTGAAAGGGCGAGGCGCCATCTGCTGTAAAACAGCTTTACTTTTGAGAATATAAAGAGCGTAGCTTACTGCTGATAACATCCCAAGTCCGATGCCCAGCGTATTGGGTGTAAGGCCGCCTCGCTCCATGAGACAGACAAGTCCGACAGGAAAGCTAATCAAAGAAAGTAGAGTAACGCGATCGGCGCGCCACCCATTTTGAAGGAAAGAATAGAGCGCGACAAATAAGGGGAATGAGAAGAAGACGACCATGGCGATCCCAGTCCCTGTTGTCCGGCTTGCCGCAAAAAAGAGCATGGATCCTAGGACATAGTAAAGCGAGCAGAGAACCAACGTCACAAAGAACTGGCTCACTTCCGACACGGGAAAAGGAGATCTATCTTTCCACCAGCAGTACCCCGTCATCCAAATCGTAGCAATAAAAAATCGCCAAAATAACATCGAAGAGAGTGTGAAATTCTCTTCAAATAATTTTGTGCCGAGATAACCCAAAAATCCATACAGAGTTCCCGATAAAAGGATGAGCGCCATCGGCTTGAACTTACTAGAACTGAGATCTTTAGTGATTTGCATTGGGTACTCTGTAACGATTGAAATAAAAGATTATGTTAAGATACATTTTTGACCATGATCCAACGCGTTGACTGCATCATTCCTATTGGCTCTCCAGAGGAATTTGCCTTACTTCTTCCTCACACTCCACCTGCTAATCGCCGAAAAGATACTATCTCCTCCTCTCTTATTCGTCCAATTCGCCCAGCTGTTCCCATTCGCTGCGTCCTAAGCGCAGCTCTCGCTACACTCCACGCCTCGCTCTGGCTCTTTCATTTAGGATCTTGCCTGACCGACTTCTTGTGTGGTGCAGATTCTCAAAAAACGATTTTTTTAAAGCTTCACGATCTAGCGGATAATCAAGATGAGGCCCGCTCTTTTATGGAACAGGTCTCTCGAGAATCGACCGACCCATCGACGCAATTTTTAATGATTCAATTTCTAGCTCTTCCAGAAATCCACCCCCATCTCGGAGAAATTCTCCGAGGGGCGAACGTCCGGTTACAAGGAGACCAAGGACGTTACTTCCGTACATGGTCTGCTCATGAGAGCGCTCGCCCCCGCACCTCTTCCCATCTCCATCTTCCCAATGAATGCTATGAAATCGGGCATCTCCTTTTCTACCTTGATTTGGAGGGGCACACCCGTATGCAATTTGAAAATTCACCTTTGAACAGCTGTCGAAATTGGGTTTATCACACTCTCGATTATCTCTATCATTTACGCGATGGCGAACAAATCGGCGTTGCGGGAACATCGCCACACGTGGAATCTCGTTATCTCGACGTTTCCATCAATAGCTTGGGGTGAATAGGTCCTAAGCCCTTTTCATCGACTTGAAAAAGTTTTTCAAGATCTACAGTCTGCTTGGATCCTTTTGAGCCGCTCGATTGAAGCTGGATGGCTTGATGGGGCACAACTGCGCCAGTGGAGAAAAACTGAACCGAAAAGTCGCGGATTTCTTTTTCATCCAGGTAGAGATGAAAAGGGCCGAGCATGGCTTGCCGATCCACAGCTCGTTCAGGATCTTCCGTACAAATAAACTGGACCGACCACCCTTTTTTCTCCGCATGTAAATCGAGTCGCCAATCAGCTTTTGTATTCAAAGCCATCATCCGAGATTGGATAAATAGCGCTTTCAAGCGACCCACATCGCTCTCAAAACGCTGCCGCTCCAGTAGGCGCCCGATTCTCCAAAACAGAGCGCCACTAGCCACAGCTAACAAACAGACGCCGATCATGATTTCGAAGAGAGTAAAAGTCCTTTTACTTCTCATCCTCATCATACTTATCGCTATTATCTGAGGTGATTTTGAAATCTTTTCGATCGCGTGTCACCGAAATCTTAAATTCAGATCCCCAACCATCGGCTAATAGCTTCGAGGGATTTTTAGCTAAGTTCAACTCTTCCAGATAGGGCAAAGGATCTTTCGCTAATTTTTCGGGGTCTTTTCCCTCCGCTACCAACAATAACAACATATCGTGGAGCTGTTCTTTGGCTTGGATGGATCGAAATACTTTTCCTTTATCCAAGGAACCTTTCATGTTGTAGCCAATAACCCCAGTGATCAGGGTAATTAAGAAAATCACAATCATGATCTCGAGGAGAGTCAATGTTCTTTTTCGTCGTCGAATATTCATACGGTACCTCAATTCGTAGCAAATGAGCTCACATCAGTGAGCGGTAGTAAAACAGAAAGCAAGACAAAACCGACAATCGCTCCCAATAATAAAAGGAGAGCCGGCTGGGCGACGGTAGCAAAATGGGAGAGAGTGCGCTCCATATCCTCTTCGTAAATATCAGCGATTTGTTGCAGCATCGAAGGAAGATTCCCCGCCTCTTCGGCAATTCCTAACATTCTCGGAACAAGAGGAGGAATCGATCGGTGACCTTTGAATGCCGCATGAATCGGCTCTCCCTCTGCAATCGTCTGTTCCGCTTTTTCCACCACAGCCTCTAGCATCGGATGACGCATGGTCACTCTCGCTTGGGCAAATGCAGTCACAATGGGTACACCACCTTCCAGTAACGTCGCTGCCGCTCGGCAAAATCGAACTAGGGCCACTTTCGATAAAAGAGGGCCAATCCACGGTAATTTACTAAACCATTGGAACATGGCCTCTTTCCATCGATTGGACAAATAAATTCCAATGCAGCCCCCTCCGATTCCCAACACGACAACCGACAACAACATCTTGGAGCGGCAAGCGAAATGGCTCAGTCCAAAAACAATTTGGGTAAAAGGGTGTAAAGTCCTTCCATCAAATAGCTCTTCCAAAGAAGGAATCACATAGAAGAGCAGAGTCGCCAAAACAAATAAGCAAAAACTGAATAGCAAAGAAGGATAGAGAAGTGCGCTCACCAGCTGTTTGCGAATAGTTTGCTGTTTGGCCAGCAGCGTCGCCAATTCATCCAACGTCGGCCCCAATCTCCCAGTTTTCTCGGCATTATCGATCATCGCCGTATAGAGGAGATCGAAAGTCTTTGCGTGACGCGAAAGAGCCGTAGAAAAAGAGTAGCCGGCCTTCACCTGTTCGCATAAATCAAGTAAGAGTCGCTGGGCTTTCTGCCCGCGATATTTTTCTTCCATGGCCGAGAGCGATTCATAAAGAGGAAGTCCAGCCTTCAATAAACGGGACAATTCACGAGTGAAATTCAGCACTTCAGCCCGATTTAAAAGTGATTTGCTAGATTGAGACTGCAAGGGAAGAATCCGCGTGAGGAAAATCGCCTGCTTGACCAATTTTTGTTTTGCGTCAGCCAGACTTTCAGCGTCTAAAACACCGGTTGTCTTTTTCCCTTTCGAATCAATTGCCTCATAGCGAAAAAGAGCCATTAGTGTCCCTCATCTGAAATGCGAGTGACACGCAGGACCTCTGCGCTTGTCGTCACTCCCGCAATCACTAACTCGACTCCCTGTGCAAAGAGCGACACCATGTCTTGAGAAAGAGCAACTTTTCTCAATTCTTGCGAATCTTGGCTCTTCAATACCTGAGACTTAATTTTAGAAGAAACTGGCATCAATTCGTAAAGACCCACTCGTCCTTTATAACCTGAATGGAAACACTTTTCGCACCCAGCGCCGCGACAGAATTTGCCTTTTTTCAAACTCTCTTTTTTCAAACCAAGCTCAGCTAACTCTTCTGGTGTGGGTACGTATTCTCGAATACAATCAGGGCAAATTCTTCTCACTAATCTCTGCGCTAAGACTCCTAAAATCGAAGAGGCTAATAGATAAGGCTCAATCCCCATATCAGCCAATCGAGTCAAGGCAGAAGGAGCGTCATTGGTATGAAGAGTGCTCAATACCAAGTGTCCCGTTAGTGAGGCTTGAATCGCAATTTCTGCTGTCTCCCGATCTCGAATCTCGCCGATCATGATCACATCGGGATCTTGTCGCAAAATATGCCGCAGTCCTTTCGCAAAATTCAATTCGATCTTGGGGTTGACGTTCATTTGAGAGATCCCCTTGAGCTTGTACTCAACCGGATCTTCAATCGTCATGATGTTCATTTCTGCAGCATGGATTTCAGAAATAGCGCTATAGAGAGTTGTCGTCTTTCCGCTCCCCGTCGGACCGGTTACTAATACGATCCCTTCTGGCAAATGGATCAATTTGCGCAGGCCTTTTAAGACCTGCTCTTCCATGCCGATCCGATCTAATCCCAAAACCACATTCCCTTTATCGAGAATCCTCAGAACGATCCGCTCTCCATATACAGTGGGTAATGTGCTCACCCGGAAATCGATCTCTCGTCCCCCGTGATTGAGCTTGATCCGACCGTCTTGTGGCAAGCGATGTTCAGCAATATCGAGCTTCGCCATGACTTTAACGCGAGTGGAAAGCTGCGCTTCCAATCCTCGAGGTGGGTTGTGCCGTTGATGGAGAACCCCGTCGATTCTATACCGGATTGAAAGCCCCTCTTCTGTCGGTTCAAAGTGTACGTCGGATGCATCTTGTTGAATGGCTTCGAGTAAAATCGCATTAACCATTCGGATGATCGGATTTTCTTCCTTTCCTTCCAATAAGTCGTAGTCGTCAAGAGATTCAACTGCGGGGCCTTCTTTTATATCAGCGCCTGTAAATAACTTTCCCGCTTCGCCCTCTTTTTGCCGATAACAGCGCTCGATGGCTAATTCGATCAGCGATCGTTCTGCATAGACGAGGTGAAGAGGCCTCTTTAATAAAAGACGCAATTCTTCAATAGCCTCTAGATCCGAAGGATCGGAAATTGCGACCATGACCCCGCGCTCTTCTTCCAGGATCGGCAACAATCGTTTTTGTTTGGCTAAAGAGTAGGGAATCAAAGAGGTCCTATTCCGAACGAGCGGAAAGCGATCCAAATCGTCAGTGATTTCCAGACCAAAAAGCTCGGCAATTTTTTTATTTTCGCTCATGTTAGTACATGTCAAAGAGCATCTTTAAGCTATTGTCAAACAGCCGTTTTCTCTCTTTTGCTTTCGCCTGATCAATGCAAGCCAGAAACTCCGGAATATCTCCCGCCCGCTTCGAATATTCACTTTGACGAATCGAACGGAGATCCTCTACCGGATCTCGAACAATATGCGGCGTGATGAAAATAAACATCTCGGTATTCGTATCGGTGGCGCGATTGGAGCCAAAGAGTTTTCCAATGCCCGGAATATCCCCTAAGAAAGGAATCTTCTCGCGGTTATCTTCTTCAATTTTGCGTCTTAACCCACCCAAAATCACCGTTTCTCCATCAGCTACGCACACTTCGTTTTCAACGTGACGCCGCGTAACGGGAGGGCGATCATCATAGGACATGCGGGTCGTATCGAATTCCAAATTGGTTTGAAGCGAGACAAAACCTGGATGATCGGCTTGATCGGGATCGTCCAGATCACCTAAGTGAATGGTAGGGGTTAGAACGATCGTGATTCCGTATTGAGCTCGGGTATAGGATTTTTCAACAGTCACACCATTGACTGTATCGAGCTGAATCGCTCCGTTATTGATCGAAATTTCTTCAACGATCGATACGGTAGCAGGCGTCTGATTCACAGCCAGAACAGAGGGATTGGCGTTGATTCGGATATCTTCTTGCGCCATCAAGAAACTATAGGTGATATCCATCGCTGGGCTCGAGGTCTTTGGCTTGCTGTAAATGAAGTTGAGAACACCTTTTTGGAAAGCATTTTCGTTCGTGTCAAATGTGACTGCCGACTCTTTCGTGCCACTCGAATTCGTTCCGATTTGAAGCAAATTGATTCCTACTTGTCTTCGATCTTGCAGCTTCTTTTCCACAAGAAGAACATCGAGCTGCACCATTCGCTTGGGAACATCGAGTTTTTTCAATAAGCTCTTGATTTTTGGGAGCTCTTCTCGTCTCACCACCATCAAAATTGAGGTCGTTTTATTATCGACGACAAAGTTCCCAAAAGCCTTATTTTCTTTCTTATCGATCGTTCCAGGCTGAACAAATGGGGCGCTGGCAGGCAATACGGGCTGATACGCCGTACTTGCAGGTGGAAACACTTGATTAGGGAGCGGCTCTGCAACCGGAGCTTGAGGCGAAGGAGGTTGTACAGGGGCTGGCGCTTCTCCCTTTTTCTCAAAGCTCGACCCGATCAACGAATCATAGACTTGTTCTAAAACTGCGGCGATATCTTCTGGATTAGAATGTTTACACGCATACCAGTAAATCAATTTTTCGCCGGGATCTTCTAGCTGCGCTTCGAGATCAGCCAAAATTCTCTGTCCCCGTTCTACTGTTTCATTCTCGCCAACCAGGATCAATCCTTGTGGCAAGGTAAGTGCAATCAATTCATCGGCGCCGGCCGCATAAAAAGCAGGACGTCCCTTGCCAGGTGAGTCGGAAAAGACCGCTTTTAACACTTTTTCTGCTTCTGCAGGCTGAATTTTTGTTAAAGGGACCAGTCGAACGACCTTACCGCCATTTTGTTCCCAGACAGCATGGTATAAGCCCAGCAATTTATCGATCGTTTCTCTTGTCGATACAAGGACTATCTTCGAGCCAATCGACTGAACCGTCGTCTGCTTCGGATCACAAAATCTTTCAAAAAATCCCTGAACCGACTTTAGCTGCTCTGCAGGCGGAGAGAAGACGAAAAAGAGCCGCGCATGGTTTGAAAAGAGTTCTAATTTTTCTTCCCGGTCGACAATTCCCTCAATAGCAGAAGGGTCGAGCTTCAAAATGTAAAGCTGCTTTGCATAAGGATTGATCTTCTTGACTCCCACGCCGTTATGAGCCAAAACCGATTCGATCATTTCGCTCCATGCTTCACGAGGCAAAGGAACACTAGTGAATAAGCTGATCTTCATCGAGGAGAGTTCTTGAGGAATGATGTACAGATAATCGCTCGCACCATATTCCATGATCAGTTGAGCAACGGTCGTGTCGCCGATATCCCAAAGAGCATAAGCTTCATCGCCGCCAGCAGAATCGAGAACCGAAGCGGAACGCCAACCCTCTTCAAGAGCGGCCATCTGTCCTTTGATGCTGCGCACATCTTGCAGCAGTTGCTCAAATTCTTCCTCAGAAGCTCCTTCTTTGGTCAAGCGGAGTCCTGTAGAAAATTTTTCGCGCAGCTTCCCTTTCAGTTCAGCTAAATGCGCGTTGAATCGAACCGCGCCTTCCGCGTCTACAGCGACTACTTTCGATTCTTCTACCGGAGTTTCTGTCTCGCCCCACAGAGGAAGAGCAGCAAAAATCCACATCCACTTCATCGATTTCTCCCACGGGATTTATTCAAGAGCGTCTCATTCGATTTACTAGTTGTATTACGAGAATGAACCGCTCGCGGAACCGTCGCCGCATAATCAATCGGGACCATTTGGGCGCGACTCGCAGTAAAATAATGGCCCGCAATGCTTTTTACAGGCCCTTTGGCTTCAATTCGATCGAGTACAAAAATATCCCCAATCACATGCCCAGAGAGAAAAGCCTCTTTCTCTTCTTTTTTTCTCAACACCTTCCAGCGCTGATCTAGTTTCAATACCCAATCACCTGGACGGAGAATCAAGCACTGTTTATCGAGAGTGCAGCTAATTTGTTTTTCAGAGCGCACTCTGAGTTGGGAAAATAATTCTTCTCCGCGCGTCTTCAGCATAGGCAAATTTGTTTGAGGCAATAAAAGCCGAACGTGAGCGGAGCCACCCCATCCCTCTAATTCTAATCCTTTTGAACTCAATCTTTGTATGCGGGCAATCGGGGCTTCTCCCGCCTCATCAATAGAAGGGAGCCGCTGCCATTGACTACCGCGAAATACGAGCCATTGATCTGCTCGCAAATCGAATAATTCTGTATGAGGGGCCACGCCCACTTCAATTCTCTGCACGCCAGAGCCACTCCCATATTTTTCAGCAAAAAGATCTTGACCCCACCAACGTGCCTCACCCAAGAGGCGGAACGGATGGCCAACGGGAAACTCTTCTGCTGCTTGAACGGGCGTTTCTTGGGGCTCTAGAATCCAATCGGAGTTTTTGAGCTCATCATTAGCCGGATCTCGGTAAGATAAACTCGCCTCAAAAGAACCGTTATCCGCAGGACGCACTTCTAACCAAAACAGCGACGGCTCTTTAGAAAATTGCAAAGCTCCCGATTCGGAAAACTGCAAATCGATTCGACTGGGCGCCTCAACTCTCAATACCTGCTTACTCTGATTCAACCGAACCATCAACCGCGTAGAGCTAGAAATTTCCGATGTGGGACGGGGAGGATCGACTGAAAATGAGATTTGCCGTTGGGCATCCAATCCTGAGATTGAAGCGAACTCGGAATGCAAAGGTAAATCGATTGTGAGATTGGTTAAACCGGATTTGCCAGAGGCAAGCGAAACCGGCGCCAGCCACCCTGGTTCAGGAGGGGCGAGCAAAAAAGCAGCAGGGCACAGACTGGTTAGGAGCACAACCGCTCCAATCCAAGGCAGTCGATCGAGATCGAAGGATAGAAAATTTTGTAACGACATTCCTACCAAGTTCTCCAAAGCGAACCAAGGAGTTTAGGAGATCTGGAAAAAAAAGGGGAGCTAGAAAAACTAAATCGCTGATATTAAAATTATTCTTTGCTCTTCCCGCGCAAAACTCGCCGGAGAAATATTTGCCAAAAAAATAAATTTATGCCTTTAATGATATCAACGCGCAGAGAGATTCGGGAGACTCAGTATGGACAAAAACAAATTCACGGAAAAGCTCAAAGAAGGCGTTTCTGTTCATGAAATAGAGCAATTTGCACGTAAACATACCACGGAAGTCTTCACCGTACTCGCTCTCATCATCGGCTCCATCTCCAGCGCATTTGGATTTTTCACGGGCCCAGGCCTTTCCGTTTTTTTTGTGGCTATTGGCGCAATCTTGGGAATTTTTCTACCTTTACAAGTCGAACAAAAACTCAAGCAACTCTATGGTTTTATCTTTAAACAAGAAAAATCGACACAGCTTGTCCTCGGCGCTGTCAAACTGGTTGTAGCGATTTTCATCCCCTTTGTGCTTTTTGGCCTGATCGGTTTATTAGCAGGAACTTCTTACCACTACTACAATCGCCACTCACAAAATAGCGGCGACAGCAAGCCACATAAACACCACCACAGCAATGCTGGCGACGAACACGATTAAAATTTTTCTAACATCTGTAATTTAAATTCTGTTAATTTCTGCGCCCAAAAAACAGCTGGGCCACATGAAATCACTCTATCTACTCACCATCCTTTGCACCCATTTGACAGCACTTCCACCTCCTTATAGCGAATTAACTGAGGTCCTTCCCTTTGTTGATCATGGTTGGTTTGGAAATGCAGCTCAGCTTCAAGAGCTCATTGAAACCAATGAGGTAAAGACTGTCATAGAGGTAGGATCTTGGCTCGGGCAATCGACAATCTTTATAGCCAAACAATTACCCAGCGAGGGAAAAGTCTACGCAATCGATCATTGGAAGGGGTCCTCAGAACATCAACCTGGCATGAAATCCTGGGAACCGTTTCTTCCCTATCTCTACGAACAATTTCTCTCCAACGTAATTGCCGCAGGGCAAACCGAAAAAATCATCCCCATCCGACTTAGTAGTTTAGAAGCCGCACGCGTTGTCACTGTACAGCCAGATCTGATCTATTTGGATGGCGATCATTCCACAGCAGGACTCTACAGCGACCTCTGCGTCTGGTACCCTTTTGTCGAAAATGGAGGCATACTTTGTGGAGACGACTGGCGTTGGGAAAGCGTGCGCAAAGCTGTTCGTGCCTTTGCTTCTCAAAAACGCCTTAAAATTGAAGCCTCCAATAATTTCTGGAGGCTTACGGAACGGAAAAAGCGTTAATGAACGATCGATCGCTCTCTTTGAGAAATAAAGTCAGTGAGGGAAAATTTTTGCGAACCAAAATTTGCCTTTAAAAACTGAGCAGCGGCAGAAGACTCTCCATCCAGCAACCCTTTGATTTCTTCCCAAGCGGCCAATTCTCCTGGGCCGTTTTTCAATTGCTTTTGTAAGCAAGCAATTCGGAGCAAATTACATACATAAAGCGCAGATCCACCACCCATGTGCTGTCCTCTCCATAAATTGCTATCGAGCGACTGTTCCATCTGCTCTTTTAGTCCAACAGCTAACTCTAATGCCTTTTGATATTCTCCACCTTCAATCAAGAAGGTTGCCCTTCCAAATTCTGCGTGCAAAGGTGAAATCTCTTCCAATCGCTTTAAAGCTCCTTCCCCATCTGCTTTTTCTCCCATCCCTTGAGCTAAATAGGTCTGGGCAATTTCTGCATCTAAAGCTCTCTCTAATCCAGGCACCCGCTTCAGCGCTTTATGCATCGCCACTGTCCGCGCCTGATCGCTAGGCATCTCCTTCCACTGCTCAAACGCTTGCCTTGCCTTCAAATAATCTGCATCGGTAGGGCCTGCTGCGAACCATCCGATCGTCAAGGCGCACGCAGCCACACCACCAATGGACCAAGCATGAACTTTTTTCTGATTTAGGAAATAAAACTGTAAAACTTTTTCTTTCGTCCCAAATTCGACGGTTTCAACTTCTTTTTCCATAAGTTCTCCTCAAGTGAGGCCATTGTATGCGACAAGCGATTTCTCGAACAGATAGACTAGACTTTAGTATAAACCTCTTCCATTCCATCCAAGGTCTTTTGCAACGTAAATTGATCGAGAACAAGTTCGCGTGCTTTCCGCCCCAACCTCTCCGACAGATGTCGGTCATGGTAAAACCTCAATACTCGATCAGCTACTGCCCGCGGAGCAAAGCAGGGAACAAGAAATCCCGTCTCTCCATCTAAACACACTTCACACAAGCCACCTGTCGACGTTGCAATCAGAGGCTTAGAGAGATAAGCCGCTTGTAAAATGGCCTGCGATACACCTTCATTCGCTGTACTCAAGAGAGCAAAGACATCTAACGCGCCGATGGCAGGGAAAGGTTGGGGCCGATGCCCAGTAAAATAGACGACACCGCCTAGCCCCAATTCTTCTGCTTTTTTATGATGTCGCTCCGCATGGCCTCCGCCGATTACAACCCATTTTAATTTCGGTACATGGCGTAGCAAATGGGCCGCCTCCAACAAATCATCAATTCCTTTCCAAGAACGCATAAAACAGGCGGTTCCAACCACAAAATCATCACTGCTCAAACCCAATTCAGTCCGAAAAGCCATTCTTTCCGCCTCGCTCGCTTGAATCCGTTCCGGATCAACCCCTGTAGCAATTGATTGAAACAAATGAAGCGCTTTTTTCGATTGATGAGCAATCGGAGAAATAATCGAGGCGCATGTGGTCACCACAAAATCGGCCAGAAAACCATAGACTAAACGGCTATTGATTCCTGGCTTTACAGCGGTAGATAAATGTCTAGTGCGAATCAGTTTTTTTCGCGCCATTCTCGCAGCAATCCCACCGATCCAGCTATCTAATGAAGAATGTGTATTGACCAGATCGATCTTATGCTTCCAAAAAATTTGCAGTAACTGCCAATAACATAAAACCCAAGCATGTCGTTTGAAATTCAATTCATAAACAGTAAAGCCCTTCGCTCGCGCCTCTTCAATGAGGCGTCCGCCCTGCATTACGCCCAACACAACCGTATGACCGCGTGAACGCATTCCTTCGGCTTCAAGTAGAATGCGCATTTCTTGTCCGCCCCAACCAGGCGACGCTTCAAGATGGAGAATATTCATAGGCTTTGAGAAAACCACAAGAGCGCCAAAAATTGCAACGTTCAATCAAAATTTTTCGATGTCCCGAAGAAAAAGGGAGTTTTACCAACTCATCAATGGAGACCCATTCCCATCCTTCTAACTCCACCTTTTGGTCGAGCCGATAATAAAAAGGGACCAGCTTTGCTTGATACCGAGTAAAAGAGTGTTGAACCAAAGGCAGTTTCTCGACCCACTCTACTTCCTGAACGACGAGCCGCTCTACCTCTTTTTGAACAGCCTTTGGCGTGGATACCCCTTCAAAATAGGGGAACTCAAAGAGGTCGGCCATAATCTGCCCTGGTTTATTTTTTCGAACCAAAAGTGACCCGTCCGCTTCAATGAGTGCAACCCCTCGAATTAACTTTTCCACCTTTTCTATTTTTGTTTTGATGGGCAAGAGTTCGGGATTGCTTTGTAAAGCTGCTTTACAATCACGACGAATCGGGCACTCGGAACACCTTGGCTTGGGCAAGCAAATGGTTGCCCCCAATTCAATCAATGCCTCCGACGTAATCCAAGGCTTGTCTTGATCCAGTAGAGTTTCAACCTGCTCAGCTACCTTCTTTTTGACTCCAGACTTGGCTATATCCTCTGCGATCCATAAGTAACGAGCCGCAACCCTTAAAACATTCCCATCAACCGCTGCTGCTCTTTTTTGAAAACCGAAACTGAGAATAGCAGCGCTGGTATAAGGACCTAATCCGCGTATCCGCAATAATTCTTCCTGGGTTGAGGGGATTTCCCCGCCGAACTCCTTCAAAATCTGTTGAGCTCCCGCGTGAAGATTTCTGGCCCGGCTGTAATACCCAAGCCCTTCCCACACCTTGATGACTTGTTCAATCGGGGCGGCAGCTAAACTCTTCACATCGGGAAATAAAGCCATCCATCTCTCAAAGTAAGGGATGACAACCAGAGCTCTCGTTTGCTGAAGCATCACTTCTGATACCCAAACTCGATAAGGGGTAATTTTTTCTCGCCAAGGGAAAGAACGTTTGTTTTTTAAAAACCACTCATTCAGCATTCGCATCGAATTTTTCTCCCTGGGAACGCTCTATTATTGCACAATAGAACTAACTATGAAAGCTGCTGGCCTAATTTTTGACGATTCACCCCACTACATCGATCACTTAGCGCCCCTCTGCTCTCTCATGGGCTGGCCGCTCATTGTCTGTGAACCGGCCATCGCCGATCAATGCCGTCTCTACTATCCAAATCTCATTCTGCAAGAAACCTCTCTCCTCGAACTTCAGCTTCCAGAGTGGGTCGTCTCGTGCGATAATCGAGCTCTCCTCAATTTTTACAAGCGCCCCTTCCGAACCATCTGGCTCCCTCACGGCCTCTCAGATAAAGGGTGGAAAAAACCCTTTTTTGAAGCCCTGGAACAAGAAGATCTTCTCCTCGTCTACGGCCCCCGTATGTTGGAAGTTCTCGCGGCTAAAAAAATTCAGCTCCCAACACTCTCTATAGGAAGTTACCGCCACGAATATCATCAACTCCATCGCACTTTCTACGAAAAACAACTCTCTCACCGCTTTGGGTCTAGACGATTCGCTCTCTATGCTCCCACCTGGGAAGATTCTGAAAACAACGGAACCTTTTGGGAAACTTTCCCCAAACTCACCGCTCTTCCTTTCGAACTTGTCATCAAACTCCACCCAAATACCCTAAAAAAATTCTCCCCTCAGATCGAAAGATGTAAGGGTCTAGCTCCGTCACAAATCACTTTTCTGGAAGACTTTCCTCCTATCTATCCACTCCTCTCCAGAACCGATCTTTATATCGGTGACCGTTCCTCGATCGGATACGATTTTCTCCATTTTCAAAAGCCGCTCTATTTCATCAGCTCTTCACTTACTGATCCCGCTAGCGATCCAAGCGCTTATCTGATGCAATGCGGCAAGCAAATTACTCCCGCAGAAGTCTCTCACCTCGCTCCTAATGATTCCTATGCTCCACAGCGCCGCGAAATCCTATCCCATTCCTTTGCAGCAGCACCAAACTGGAAGGAGCGACTCGCTTCATGGATCTAAATACATGCGCTCTCAACACGGGAACAGATATCCATCTTCTCGATCACATTGCCCCACTCGCTTCTCTTCTTGAGATTCCGCTTCTCGTCACAGAACCTGAAAATCTAAAGCTCGCTGAGCATTACTATCCGGAAGTGATCACCCGTTTTCAGCCCGATTTAGAATTCCATTTAAAAGATCTCGCAGAAGAATTCGATGCCCTTATTGAATGTAAGTATTGGGCTCCCCATCTCAAAACCCTCTTTCAGACTCTATTTGGCAAAGAGATGCTTCTAATCTTTTGTCCTCACGGACAATCGGACAAAGGATATGGAGCGCCTCTACTCGCCCCTTATGCTACCCAAGACGCCGTCCTGCTCTACGGCGATCTGCTTCGCGAAATGCTTCAAGAACTCTCCGTCTGGCCCTTCATACACCGAAGTGCCATCGTCGGAAATTATCGCCAACTGTATTACAACAAACATAAAGACCGACTGAATCAACTCGCTAACACAGAGATCTTTTCGCAGCTGAAGCCGCACAATCGAACTCTTCTCTATGCTCCTACTTGGCGCGATGCCGATGGCGCCACGAGCTTTTTCAACTCAGTTGCAATGATTCATCAACAACTTCCCGAGGACTGGAATGTAATCGTCAAAGTCCATCCTCTGCTGTCTCAGCGCGATCCGGCGCTCTTTTACCGCTTAGCACATCTTCAAAAACCGAACTGGCTTCTCGTCGAACAATTTCCGCCGGTCTATCCTATCCTAGACCGAGTGGATGCCTACCTCGGCGATTACTCCTCGGTCGGCTACGACGCACTCGCTTTTCATAAGCCACTTTATTTTTTACCCCAACACAACCTACCGCCTGCGCGACTACACTCTTGTGGTCAAAAAATCGAAGCAAAACGGCTCTTCCAAACAATCGATGAAACACTGTGTAAAGCTAAGAATTTTGAGACCACTCAGACAGATCTCTATCAGAAAGCCTTTAGCCCAATAACGAACTTGAAGCTCGCGCTTCAATCTCTTATCGGCGGCAGAACAAAAACAGACATTAAATCGCCAATATTCCCAGCAGCTGGCTCCGCTTCTAAATCATAAGCAAAAGCCCCTTCTTTTAAAGGGTGAATCGAAGTCACTTTAGCCACCTCTAAACCCGGAGGAAAGACTCCATCCAGTCCCGTTGTAACCAAGAGATCGCCTGGCTGTAAAACCAAAGGATCTCGTAAATCCCTCGCAGATCCTTCCTCATCGGCCACATCGCAATTAAACCCAATACCTTTTAACTTAATGCTCAATGACCTTTGATACGGTTCGTTACTTCCTAAAATCTCTCCCTTGGCAAAGTAACCATCTTCAAATCGAACTGGCAGATGACTTTGAAGCTCTGTGAGATGTTCAATCGCTGGACTATCTTTTAAACTCGGATGCCTTTTGCACTGCGTCAAAAGAGATTGAAGAAGAAAAGCGATTTCGCGCTCCTGTATGGATCCACGAACAGCCCTCACTGCCGTCTTCAATCCCGAATCCGTAATCAAACGGACCCGCGATTGACGTTTCCCAACATACTCGACAATCCCAATCAACATAGAACCAGAAACCACGGGACTATTTTTTGCGACGATCGTCTGACCGAACGACTGATTATTCTCTTCTCCTACATCAATCCAGCAGCTACTACTCCAAGAACTCGGATCGCGATATAAAATACGCCCAAAAGCCGCGATGGCACGCGATTGGAGAAGCTCTCTCATCTCTTTTGCACGTCTTTTTAAAAATTCACTGGAGACATCCTTTTGAAACGTCTGAAAACAATCGGCCTGTTCTCGGAGCCTTTTTTCACTACCCAGCCATTCATACACGAGATCGAGCTGACTTCTCAGTTGCAAATTTTCAAGCTGTAAACTCTGCAGCTCTTTTGGATCGTAATTTCGTTGTAAAGGCGGAGATCTCATCACTTGTCCCAACGACCAAGCAGGCTGTAAAAACACCACCGCTTTTGAGCGAATCCGATCTGAAGTATTTTGAGGAAAACTCAAAAGAGCTAAGAATAAAACAGGCAGCGTCAGCAATGTTCTATTCACAACTCACACACTCGCCTTAAACTTTCTATAAAACGATCGATATTCTCATCGTTTAAACCAGCGAGATTGATCCGTCCGCTATCAAGAGTATACACCGCTTCCTCTTCGATTAATCTAGCTACCTGCTCTTTGTCGAGATCGAGATAAGAAAACATTCCTTTGTGATGCTTAACAAAAGAAAATCTCGAAGGCAGTTTCTTAACCAATTTTTCTCTCATAGAAGAAATGCGCTTTCGCATGGCTTCAAGCTCTTGCTTCCAAATTTCTCGTTTGGCTGGACTCTTCAAAATTTGAGCGACTAAAAAAGCGCCATGAGCAGGTGGATTGGAATAAAGCGCTCGGATTATGCGCTTCACTTGACTCGCGACACGTCCCTTCACTGCTGCATCACCGCACACGACAAACAAAGCTCCCACCCTCTGGCAATACAAACTGAAATTTTTAGAGCAAGAATAGGCAACCGCCATTTCATGACCCTGTTCTAAAAAGTACCGCACAGCTCGAGCATCTTCTTCTATTCCCGCTCCAAATCCTTGATAGGCCATATCAAAGAAAGGAAAGAGCTGCCGTTCTTTGCAAATATCTGAAATGCGCGTCCAATCCTCAAACGTTGGATCGCTTCCCGTCGGGTTATGACACGCTGCATGAAAGAGAACGATGCTTTTCTCAGGCAGCGCTTGCAGCGCATCTAGATAGGCTTTTCGATCGAAAGAATGAAGATCCCGATTGTAGTAGGGTAAGGTGCTTACTGTACAACCAGCGCGCTCTAAAATCGAGCGATGGTTAGGCCAGGTTGGATGGGGTATCCATACACTTCGTCCCACTTCCTGAGCCAAAAATTCTGCTCCTACTCGCAAAGCCCCTGTCCCGCCTACAGCCTGAGCACCATAGATTTTACTCCGATGCTTAGACCATTGATCGTGTCCAAAACAAAGCTCGCCTACCTGTTGAGTAAATTCAACAAGTCCGTCAATCGGCAGATAATCGGCCATGCGATCAGCCGCTTTTTCCTGATCAACGATGGGCATCAATTCACTTTTCAGCTGAGCATCTTTATAGATACCCACCATTAAACTCATTTTTTCCGCTCTTAAGTCGGCGGCAAAAGCCCCTTGCAGACCAAACACCGGGTCTGGCGCTCCTTCGGAAACATGATCCAAGAACATAGAACACCTGCTGCTTGAGTTCTTGAACATAATAGCGAAGACCCTTTAAAATATCAGCCTTAACCCTAAACGGGGCGTTAGCTCAGTTGGTAGAGCGCAACAATGGCATTGTTGAGGTCAGCGGTTCGAGACCGCTACGCTCCAAAATTATTTCTTCTTTCGGCAGCAACGAAAAATAATCGCTCCAGATCCACCCAGAATAACCATCGCGATGCCGCCAATGAGAGAAGTCATCGTATGGTTTGAATATTTCCCTTTCACTTTCATAGCGACCGTTTCTTTTAGCGTATCCATTTGTTGGACGGAATAGACGATCATCCCTACACCTACCAGCAAAATTAAAATAGCGATTATTTGCTTTACGTTCATGCTTTGCCTCAAGTTGAGCACTCTCATTCCTTGTATCAAAGAAAAGAATTTTCTACTAAACAAGACCCAAGACGCTCCAGTCATTTTCAGGTTGTAAAATTTTTTGTGATCGCCGAAACTGAACCGAAAAGATGAACAAAAAACATTTCCAAACCATTCTTTCTTGTCTTTTTCTCTTTGCTCAAATGCGAGTAGAAGCAGATTGTCCCCCCTCCTGCGATACAAAAGAGCTCGAAAAAAACTTTTCATTTGGAGCTGAGTATCTATTCTGGAAAGTAGAGGATTCTTCCGATCCCGTTCCTCTCGTAATAGAAGGCGCTCCAAACGCAGTTCCTTCACCAGTTTTAGGAAGTCCAAATACTTCTGTTGTTCTAGGCGGGAAGGATGTTGATTTAGGTTGGCGGTCCGGAGGTCGATTTAATCTCGGTTATCAATTCGGCAGTACACACAACTGGAGCCTGAATTTAGCTTACTTTTTCCTCCCGCAAGAATCTAAAAAATCCTCGGTGAGTTCTAACGGCTCACCCGCCCTACTAGTACCATTTTACAATGTCGCAACTCTTGCAGAAGACTCAGTCACCATTGCGAACTCACTCCAAAATATGACGGGCACAGCAAAAATTGTCCTTTCTAATCACATGCAAGGAGTTGAATTAAATGCAGGCAGAGCAATCCCTTTTTTTGATTGCCGTTTTAGATGGGTGGGTCTATTCGGATTTCGCTATTGGAATTTTGTAGAGCATTGGACGTTTTCAACAAACAGTCCTCTCCTTCTCGAATCAACCGATGTGTACTTGACTAAAGATAAATTCAAAACGACAAACAACTTTTATGGCCCTCAGCTCGGCCTTGAATGGAAATATCTTTACCGATGTTTTTCTCTCTCTGTTAAAGGGAAAGTCGCTCTGGGCGCCATGTGCGAAAAACTAAAGATTAGCGGACGACTAGACACAAATGACTACAACGGATTTGGAACTGTTTTATCCTATACGGGAGGGTATTTTGCGCTTCCCACAAACAGCGGAACGACCACACAGGTGAAATTTTCCGTCATTCCTGAAGTGTATGCCGACCTATCCTACCAAGTATGGCATTGGATGCAGCTAAAAGTGGGCTACTCTTTTCTTTATGTGAGCAATCTCCTTTGGGCAGGCAATCAGGTCAATCGAGAGATCAATCCCTCTCAAGCTAAAACCTATACAAATGGTGCGGATCCAGCTTTAGTAGGACCTGCCAGTCCTAAAGCGAGCCTCCATACTTCAAGCCTTTGGGTTCAAGGGATGAATATCGGAGTAGAATTCAGCTTTTAATTCTTGAGAATCATTCTATGAAATCAGCCTTCTTTCGATGTGCACTTATCTTCCTTTCTCTTCCCCCCTTTCTCCATTGCGAAAGCCCCTATGCAGGAAATGTCAGCGTTTCGCTACCCTTTGCCAACGCAGCAGAAAATGAAGATCTCCATACTCCTCCTAAAGTCAACCTTGGATTCAATGAGAGTGGGGACTATGTTGAATTTATTATGGATACTGGCTCCGTCGGTATAGTTGCCTCTCCCGACATCTTTACCCCCGCTCGTGGAGCCAAATATCTCGGGCCAGGAGAACAAATCTACTCTAGTAGCGGAATCGTGGAAGAGGGGTCTTGGTGGACTGCGACGCAGCAATTTTATGATGCGGATGGCAACTTAGTCGCCACAGCGGAAGTTCCCGTATTCCAAGTCACGTCTAGACGCTGTTTGCCGGGCGCTAGAGATTGCATGCCAACCAATCATCCGACGGGCATCGCTTTGATGGGAATTGGATTTGCAAGAGAAAGTTCCGAGCAGCCGCGCGCCACTCCTGCTTATAACTCCTTCTTAAATCTTCAGACCATTGTTCTAGACGGTATCCAACAACCCCTGCCCAGCAACTGGTGCAATGGCTACGTGGTTTTTCGTGATCGCGTCGACCTCGGCCTCGATGCGGCAAACACCGAACAAGCCGCCTATGTCAAACTGACCCAGTGGGAAGAACATTCAACACCTGAATTACCAGAGTGGAGAGCTGCCCCCGTTACCCTTACGGTCAACGGAACAAGCGGCGACGGCCATGTGCTATTGGATACCGGAGTAATCACAGGATTTCTAACGCCTCCAACAGACTCCGTCATGCCACCCTATGCCCATTGCCCGGGTACTTCACTGGACGAATGCCTACCTAACGGAGATACCGTAGCAGTATATTTGCCCAACTATGAAAATAGGGTGGCTTTCTATTCCTTTGAAGTAGGAACCGCTAATTCCATGGAGCCAAACGGAGTCCATATCGAAGAAGGACACAACATCTTCTTTAATACCAGCCTTCATGTACTGCGAGGCATGGATTTTCTCTACGATAATACGAATGGCTTCACTGGATACATCCGAAATAACCCAAGTTCGCCTGCCACCGTCGAAGTTGCCTTGACTGCCACAACAACAACCTTAATCTCGTCTAAAAATCCCCAGTGGTTAGGAAGCCCTGTTACTTTTACTGCAACCG
>JBEHXF010000020.1:0-32950 GCA_048498835.1 Chlamydiota bacterium
AAAACTCTCCGCATCCTTCTCACTGTCGTCGCCATCGGTGTCCCCCTCATCCTCGCCTACGGACTCTACATTTACCACACCTTCCGCGGTAAAGTTCGATTAGAAAAGACGAGTTATTAGGAAAGAAATAAAAAGACCCTGTCTAGAAAACAGGGTCGAAAGACTTACGAAATTTTAGAAATATTTTCCCAGTTTTGATCAGTGATGATTCCATGGTTGCGGAGAGCGGCCAGAGTTAGGTTTGGATTTTGCTCGAGAAATTGAGTGATTCCTTTCGCCTTTTTTACCCCTTCTATCAACCCATTTTGTAACTGTTCTATTGGAGCAATCTTATATTGGATTAAGTTTTCCAAGCCATGCTCCTGAACCAATGCTATGAATGAGGGGCGATCCACTGGGTGTTGCGCCCGCGCTTGCATTGTCCGTAGCTCGACTGGGTTTTTATAATCTTTGTAGAGAGAAATGAAATCTTTGACAAAGCCATGTTTTTCAAGTTCAGCGAGAGTCAGCTTTGGATTTATTGCAATAAACTTTGCGATTCCACCCACAGCATTCACTTCATTAATCAAAGATTGTTGCAATTGTGATAATGGAGCGATGTTGTATTTTCTTAAATATTCGAGACCATGTTCTTGAGCCAAAGCTGAGAATTTAGGCTGGTCAACAGAATGTTGCGCCCATGCTTGCATAGCTCTCAATTCTTTCGGATTTGCGTAGTCTTTTGTTTGCCCCGAGTAATAGGAAGATAAACCAGATAGCGTTAGGTAAAATAAAGGCTGCAGAAGATCGCTATTGGATGGTGATATGCCCACTATAAAGCTCCACACGGTAAACACCCGCAGACCCGCTCTTAGAGCGCTGACTTTTGTAGGGAGGTGACTTTTGAGACTTTCTGTTGAAGGAAGGCTTGAAAATAAATTTGCAATTTTAACCATAATAAACCGCCTATTTTAATTTATTTAATATAATACCTTTTGTTTTATGTTATTTCAATTAAAATTATTTTATTTCTCTTGTAATTAAATTATTTCTACGGAAGGAGACACTAGGCGAGAAGGGCAAGGGGTGGATAGGGTGAACTGCGGATGCAAAGACGTCGTTTCTCGAGGTTGAGAAGAAATTTACCTCGATATGAAAAATTTTATTTAACTTTTAGGGCGGGCGCTGAAGGGATTTGTTGGCGTATCGGGTTTGAGAAGCGGGCTGTTCCCAAAGCGAAGGACGTGGTCCTTTTCGTGCCCGAGCCCGTGTGCGTCCCGATTTTTTAGGGGAGTCGTAAAGCTGGTTTTTTAGGGAAATCAGCGAATAAAACAACTCCGCCGAGAATAAGAGTCACTACCAAGTGCGCAAAGGCAATGATGGATGGGCTTTTCTCTCTTCCTGCACCGCCATTGCCTTCCTGATTATCCTCTTTGGCCTTGGCACCTTTCCACACCTCGTCTACTCCACTCTCCATCCCGAAACCAATAGCCTTACAATCTACAATACCGCATCGACTCCGAAAACTCTCCGCATCCTTCTCACTGTCGTCGCCATCGGTGTCCCCCTCATCCTCGCCTACGGACTCTACATTTACCACACCTTCCGCGGTAAAGTTCGACTCGACAAAACCAGTTATTGAAGGAAAAAGAGAGAGAGGAAAAGCGGGCTCGGTAACGACCGCAACTCCGCTGCGAGAATAGCTGCTTCGCGATTCTTTCAGTGAATTTTATCTTTGTTTTTTAAAGAATTCCCCGTACAAAAAAAGTCCAGCAAAAAAAAGAGCTAATCCAGTATGGGCAACTCTTGTCACTGCTTCTATATCTTTATACCATGGCTGAAAATCATCGATATCGGAGTCATCTAGCAAACTTAGCAATTGAATCAGTTGTCGATTGCGCCGATATGAATCTATTCTCCATTGCTCCTCTGATTCGAGAGGAAGATAGAAAAGTAAATCCATTAATTCGCTTGCTGAATTAGGTGAAACATCAAGACTTTGATTAGCAAATAGTCGTAAATCGCGTAGATCTGCTTCACTCAATAGTCCCAAATTTAATTGATCTTGGAGAGCTTCTCGCATCTCTATTCTGTCTAGTGGTCCCGATTTAAGGAACTTTTCCATATATTCTTTAGCTGTCTTCTCCAAAGAGATCTGCTTGTGATGAGATTCAAGAAGGATCAGTTTTCTTAGATTATTCATACGAATAGCCGGATCATGTTGAGATGGGAAGCTATCTGAATGGGTAGATACATGATTATAAGCCCATTTTTTATCTTGTCTTGATGCTTGTCGGAGTAAAACGAGAAATTCTTCATAGGTTCCCGTTTTCACACTTTCAGTAAAGTCTATTCGCGCCTGTTCTTGATCTGAGAGATCGAGCGGAGGCAATTGCATAAGCACTTCTGGGATGTCAAATCTCTTTGCAGCGAGAAAATAGAAAAAAAGCTCTTCTCTGTTACATAGGTTATATTTCAATAATATGGGAAGAGAGTGAGTAAGAATAAATCGTTCTTCATCTAACAGTGAGATATGTTGAAGGACTGTTCTTAAATGATTTAACCCCTTCTTAATAACTTTAACTTTTTTTAGACCCGTCTCGAGGTCTAATTGAATCAGTTTTTCTAGAGTGGAGGCAAAATGATAACCGTTTTGATTCTGGAGATGCTCGTTGAGCTGGATCAACAAATAATCTGCTTCTGCGTGGGCGGTGTTAGGTAGCTCTTCTCCGTTGATATGCGTGATGCGGCGATCACATAAAGGGCAGCCAAACCGAACTATTTCTGGGGTAATCTCTTTTCTGTATTGAACCCAGCTGTTTACACATGTCGTATGAAAGAGGTGTTGAATTCCGTTTATTGTGTGTCCCGTTAAAGGGCTTTTATTTCGACTGTCTAAACACATTCCGCATTTTGTATCTTCTGCTTTTTCATCCTCCAAGTCAGATGAAAAACTGTGCGGTACAAATTGTATAGAATAAATGGGATTAGTAGTTAAGTTCATAGCATCTTTTTTTTATCTTAATTATAAATTATTTTAAAAATTAACGGTAGTAATAATGCTATATTGGGATGGAAATAAGAGACCCAAATAAGGTTAAGTGTCTCTTTAAAGAACTTTTTGCTTGCTATTTGACCTCGCAGAACCTATTTTTTATCCCCATTTTATTGGAGGAGTCGATGAGTTATGCCGTTCGAATGAAATCTGTCCATGCCGATTTAGGAAATCTTTGGAATTTTGAAAAGGAGTTTAGCGATAAGGCGGAATTTACACGTCTTTTGGCAGAGTGCAAGAGTCCTGAAAGGGCAAGTTGGTTAATGGGCGAACTAACAGTCATTCGACCTATGAGTCACTTTGAGGAAGATCTTTTCTTGCCGCTCATTATGCAAGGGGCCTGGCAAACTCACTATGTAGCTCTCAATATTTTGACTTGTATTGGTTGCTTTTTTATTGATGTTTTAACGATGCCAATCCGCGTTGTAACTTACATCATTGATGGCAGTTTGAATAGTCGCTATGCACATCCACTTGTGACGTTCATCCAATCTCAACATGGTTCGATTAATTGGATCGATCGAAATCGCATTCTGGTTCGATTAGAATGGGACGTGGAGGAAGGAAATAGAATGTACAAAGACCAAGAGATCGATCTCGTCCAACAACCTCGAGGAATCGCCCCCGGATTTTCTAGGATTTACAGACCGAATGATCCAATCGTAATACCGGCTTAAATAATAGACTCGCCCAGCTAAAGGCGAGCCCGTTTTATCTTTCGGTTTATTCTGTTCGTTTAGGTATTGGCGCATTGTGAAGAGCGTGCGATAAGCGCTTGTTATAGTCTGTAAGATCAGCTTTTGTAGGTACTGCTGCATCGAATTGACGCAGAAAATCGAGCTGTAAAAAGAGATCTTCCGCCGCTTTTTTATATGGGTCGTCTTCTCTTTCGCTATTTTCTTTCATCTGAATTTTGTTGAAAAGATCAAAAGCATGAGCTTTATAAAAATCGCAGAGCGGTTGAATCGATTGACCAAGCTGCTCAACCTGAGTTTTAAGGGTGGCTTCCCAGCGATCTACGCGACTGAAAGTCTCTAAAAGCGGGGTAAAGAACCCTGCGAGGAGTGGCCAAACCAGAGTTGCCGCTGCGAATTTACCGTAGTTTGTGTCCATGTTCGGACAGAACCATGGACCTGCAGGACTTCCATCTGTAATTCTTTTTTCAACAAATGCGTAGTCGTCAGAAGAAATCACGTAATTCATCAGGTTGACAAGACCCAAAATAACACCCGCGGTTATGCAGTAAACGGTCGATCCAGATAGGCCTAAAAAGACCGTTACAGCAGCCAGAGTAACTGCCGCAGCTATCTGGATGAGAGCGATGATTTTATTTTGGGTCTCATCCGCTTTTTCTTTTGGTAATTTTCTGACAATCGTATCTTTTAAAAGACAGATTTTGGATCCTAATTCAATGTGAGTCGATAAATTTGGATCGATTTCTCTTGCTATTTCTCGAATTCTAAACGCAAAACCATTTAATGGTGGAAGTTGGTTTATCTCGACAAATGAGCTTTGGTAGGGAACCTGAATAGGTTGAATGGAAGTGGACATTGTTTTCTCCTCTTATTTATGGGAGCGGAGAGTCTAGTGAAGCAAGAGGATTCTTGGAAAGAAATTTCTCTTGCTAAATTTTGAGCGTAAATTAGATGTAAAAGCAAGCGGAGCATAAACTGGCTCGAAGCGTTAATATGCCTGCTCCTGATTTTTCAATAGTTTTGCCTAGCATTCGGCTGCATTAACGGCTTAGCTTTTGAAGAATACAACAGACCTACTTCCTGAATAATATCATTCTTTTGCAAACTTCCATTTACAGACCCCTCCACCACAATCTTTTTTGTGCAATTAGGACAATCTATTGCAGAAGTCATAAGGTTAAGATAGAGGCCTCCTCTGTAAGAGGGTATGTAATTTATCCATTGTTCGCGAAGTGTATCGACTCGTTTATGACACGAAGAACAGGTAATGCGCAGAATAGTTGCTTTAGGTGGGTTTATTTCATCAATTTGCCGATGAAGATGTGCAATTTGCTGTGATCTGGGTGAAAGAGGGGCCGCCATGACTATTTCTCCAATTATTGTGAGATCGTTATGAACTCTGCTGTCTTTGTAGGGGCGGCGAGTTTACGGGTTGTGGAGATTTATTGAAAAGACTTTTGTCTTGTAGTTTGTTTGCGGCTAATGCCATTTTTTTGAGTGATTTCCATCGAGTTGCTTCTCCTATTAGAGAAACAACTCGATGTGGAGAGGGGCGCCGCCAGCGGCGGCGCCCTATGTCTTTAACGGTTATTTCCTTCTGCCGCAGAAGGAAATGAGCGGAACTCGCGAAGCGAGGAATTATGTAATAAATCCGTTTTCTCTTGCTAAATTGTTTGAACCTGACCTATTTTTTATCCCCTTTTGAAAGAGGTTAAACATGATTCGGATAAATCCAGGTTGCCAAGGCGCTCAAACTCCGTGGCATTATGAGCGTAATTTAGATGCAAGAGTGGAATTGCCTCGTATCTTGCGCTTGTGTAAAAGCGTGCGGAGTGTAAATTGGCTTGAAGCGGTGATTATTCCGGTGCGGGTCAATACGCTCGGTAATGCGTTAGAGGATGTCCTCTTTCCTTTGGTTGTTCATGGCGCATGGAAAACCGATTCGGTTGCTTTAAATCTATTAGCCTTTCCTTTTTTCCTATTAATCGATTTGATTACCTTGCCTTTTCGTTGTTTCACTGTTTTTATTCGCTCGGAATGTGACGAAGCCTCTCCTTTGAGACATCCTTTATATAGTTATTTGCGCGATCATGGAGCTAATCTATCTTTGTGGATTGAAAATGATCCCCGTCTATTGGTTCAATTAGAATGGCAAGATGGAAGAGAAAGGAAAAGACGGGAGATGATGATCGATCTCATCGCTACTCCGCCCGGCGCCCCGCCTCCTTATGTTGTGCAAAGCACATTGTAGACTTGGTTGATGTAGCTTGCATCTCGGAGGATTTCATTGAATGTTCGAGAAATGTATTCGGTTGAATTGGGATTTCCTTCTTCTTCGAGGTGAGCTTGATAGAGAATGGAGAGGAAGTGATCAATCTTCTTCGCTAACTGCTCCTTTTCATAGGCACGAAACTTTTCTTGCTTTTTGCTAGGAGCCGTCAATTTGTATTCCCGATCTAAAAATTGATAAAATTTCTGCCGGATTTCTTTATCTTCTTTTGGGTTTTGAAGGTAGTTTTTTATCTCTTTTAACAGGGGGGCGGCTTTCAGATTTTGCTGAGCCACTTTATCAAGAGCCTGTATAACTTGATTCGGAATGTACTCAATGAAAATGGGGTTCATGGCTGGTGGGGGAGGAGGAGCTGCGTGAACAGGATAGACGGGCAAGGTATCACTCGATCGGCTGTACACAGTGCGGCTCGTCCCTCGCGCTTCTTCTGCAATGACCACTAATTCTGTCCCCAATAAATTGAGTTGATGATTTTCTCCTGTGGTGTGTTTCCGATAGAGATCGGCGATAAAGCGGTCCGTTTTTGTCCGAAATCGGTTCAGATCAAAATCTCGCAACTTTGACTTGTTTGATTTCAAATCATATTGCTTTTCTAAAAAAGCAAAAAATTGCTCCTGCATTTTCTGGACTGTTGTGTTTGATTTAAGTGCCTTCAGGAGATGTGTGATTGTTTTATCTAAAGGGGAGTTGATTTTGGTTTGCAGAGCAAATTCCTGAAGAAGTGGCACAACTCTATCAGGAATAGCATGAAGGCTGAGCATTTTGAGAATCCCTATTTGTTTCGTTGCGGATCAAGGTCGGATGAAGAGGGGATTTGATCGGAAAATTGATGGAGAAAATCGAGCTGATCTAAAAGCGCGGTTTTTATTAGTTTAATCCCTCTTTCCGTGCGAATTCCTCTTTGAGCGAATGATTTCTCTAAGGTCTGATCCAGATTCTGTATGACTCGAGCTGCATGCTGGCTATAGTGCGGAATGTAATGTCGGAGATTGTACTGGATAGTTCTCTGGACGTCGTCTTGAGCTTGCTTGAGTTCTTGGACCCAAGTAAGCGCTTGAAATGCAGGAAGAATAGCGCCAGAAAGGAGAGGCCAGGTCAAGGTAACAGCGAGGAGAAATCCTCTTCTCGTCTCAATGCTTGGACAAAACCAGGGGCCAATTGCTTTTTTGAGTGATACTTTTTTTGCAAGTTCGCTGTAAAATTGATTGCAGAGTACATAGTTTCCTACGCTCACGACTGCCGCTCCAATTCCGAGATAAACGGATCCGGTCAGAATAGCGCCGGCTAAAAGGGAAACGGCAACAGCCGTTTGTAGGCAGGCAATCAGAATCCAGCCCTTGGACACTTTCTCACATTCATCGACAAGATTGTGCAGTATTTGCATCTCTTTTCCGATTGTCAGAGGGCGAGTAAATTTAGCTCCGACATTCTCAAATTCCTGAGTTATGAGCATGTCGCAATAATCGGGCATGGGTTTGAGGAGATTTTCGTTGATGTTGAAGTGTGCGCCGTTGTAGTAAATCGTACACATAGTCTATCCAGATAAGATGTTTTAAAATGAAAGATATAAATCACAGAGCTACACAGAGATGGAAGTGAGAGTCACAGAGAACAAAAAAATTTCGATTTTGATTGCTTTCCGATTTTTTTTCTCTGCGTCTCAGCGCCTCTGTTTTTTCTCTGCGCTGATATCTTTCTTGTTTTTTGGTGCAGGAAGTCTATCGTAAGGGGTTATTACTAGCTAGAATTTAGACGAGGTAGAAAGAGGAAATCCGACTACGGCTTCGTAACAGAGAAGAAGGTGTTCGACGCCATTCATGGCGCGGTGAGGTTTGGATTCGCGAGGCAGTTTATACTGCGTGGCAATTAAGTCTTTCGAAAAACCGGTTTCCCAAGGAAGTGGGCCTTTTGATGCTTTCGCTTGCTGCATTGATAGCGCCCAGTACATCGATGCCAGATCGAGCCAGTGATAAGGCCAGCTGAGAAGCTCTTGCGTATCGGGGTCGATCAGTTGGGAGAAGAAGACTCGATCAAACGAGGGGTTTTGGCAGATGAAAACCGCTTGCTTGCGTCGGATGCCGTGACGGGTAAAGGCGTCGATGATTTGTTGGGAGACGTTGCGTGGTGTGCGCCCTTGTGATACCTCGTTCCAATCAAAGCCGTTGATTCGGAGACTCTCTTGATCGCTTTTCTCCCATAGTTCGATGGGAATGGAGACGATGGTTTGGTACTGGTCGAGGAGAGTGCCGTCGGTGAGATTGACGATTTTATAGGCGATTTCCAAGATCCGATGGATCTGTGAATTGAGGCCATTTGTCTCTGTGTCTAAAAAAATCCCAAGCATCGTTTGTCATTAAATCAATAATATATTGAATTTTCAAGAGTTTTGTTGGATGGTGGAATCTAGGTTGTGGTTCAAGTGGAAAATATGGTATAGTTTAGCCGCTCAAAACGAGAATTGATTTCCTATGTCATTACCACCGCAAAAGTTCCGAGAAATTGTGTTCCAACTCCTTTATAGTCAGGACTTTGCGGCTCTGGATCCAGAGGAGTCGATTCCCTTTATGATGCATGAGTTGAAGGTCACTCGCCGGTCCATGCTCGAGGCCCATAGCCGCGTCGCCCATATTTTGGAGAAACTGCCCGTTTTGGACGAGCAGATCAGGGTTGCGTCGGTTGCTTACTCTTTCGAGCGTATTTCCAAGGTTGAGCTTACCATTTTGAGGCAGGGTGTATTCGAATTATTTTTTGACCCGTCTCTTCCCCCAAAAGTTGCCATCGCCGAAGCGATTCGGCTGTGCCGCAAATTCGGCACGCCAGAGAGCGCTCACTTCGTAAATGCGATTTTAGATGATCTTTATAAGAAAATGGGGGCAATGGATGCTGCAACTACAAAAGAACCGCTCACTCTCTGAATTCTCCACGTTTGGTATCGGTGGTCCCATTCGGGACTTTTTAGAGGTTAAAACCGTTGAAGAAATGAAAGAGGCATTTGCTTGGGCAAAAGCGAATGGCTCTCGAATTTTAGTGATTGGGAAAGGATCGAATTGCCTCTTTGACGACCACGGTTATGATGGGCTCGTTATTTTAAATAAAATCGATTTTTGTGAAATCAAAGCGCTCACGGTTCATGTTGGCTCTGGCTATAGTTTTTCACTCCTCGGCTCACAGACAGCGCGCAGGGGATTATCTGGCTTGGAATTTGCCTCTGGAATCCCTGCGACAGTCGGCGGAGCGATCTTCATGAATGCAGGCGCAAGTGGACGAGAAACCTGCGATTCGCTCAGCTCTGTGCTCTATTTGCATGAAGATGGAACACAAAAAGAGTACAAGCGTTCCGAGTTAAAATTCGCCTATCGAAAATCCCCTTTTCAGGAAATGCGCGGTTGTATTTTGGGCGCTACCTTCCAATTGGAATTGAGCGAAGTGGCGAGAAAAAGTCAGTTGGAGATCGTCGATTATCGGATGAAAACACAGCCCTACAAAGACAAGAGCATCGGTTGCATTTTCCGCAACCCTTCAAAAGAGATGTCGGCGGGTGCTGTGATCGATCAATGTGGTCTAAAAGGCTACAAGATCGGAGGAGCCCGAGTTTCAGATATGCATGCGAATTTCATCGTGAATGCAGGGGGCGCAACAGCAAAAGATGTGCTGGAGCTAATTCGAATTATTCAAGCTCGCGTAAAATTGAAAAAGGGGATAGAACTAGAACCTGAAATTAGAGTAGTGACATGATCTCTGAGTTCCGCGCAGACCTTCACACACATACCCATTGCTCTGACGGAACTGATTCGCCCTCGCAACTGTTGCAGAAAGCAAAAAAAATGGGTCTGCAAGGTCTTTCAATTACAGATCATGACACGATCGATGCTTATAGCCCTGCACTTTTTGCACAGGCGGAAGAATTGGGGATACGACTTTTATCGGGAATTGAACTCTCTTCTGAACTCGGTGAAACATCGGTTCACATTCTCGGCTATGGAATTGATTTGCAATCGGAGAGGTTGCGCTCTTTCTTAGCCGAGATGATTCGACGTCGAAATGAGCGCAACCGCGCTATCTTAGCAAAGCTAAAGAAGCGGGGACTTGTGATCGAAGAAGAAGAGCTGCTCGCTCACGCAAAACAACTCTTTTCAAATCGAACTATTGGACGGCCGCATATCGCCGATCTAATGGTGCGCAAAGGCTATGCAGCTTCGATTCAACAAGCGTTTCAAATTTATCTCCAAGAAGGGGGGCTTTGCTACGTACCTGGAATCAAGTATACGCCGAGGGAGGTGGTGGCTCAGATTCACGATGCGGGTGGTAAGGCTGTTTTAGCCCACCCTCACTTCTTAAAAAAAGGCAACTTTTTGAGAGAGCTTCTCGCTTTACCGTTGGATGGTCTTGAGTGTCACTATGGAACGCTGTACAAAGAGCAGGAGCGTCCCTGGGTTGATCTTGCGAAAGAAAGGGGATGGATCGCGACTGGTGGTTCAGACTATCATGGAGAGGTAAAGGCCCACATTCCGCTTGGTTGCTCTTGGGTTGGCGAAGAAGTGTTCAACAAGCTTGCATCCAAAACAAAGTAGGCGATTTCGGCCTATTGACCCAGCGGTGGTGACAGATTCTCCATTTGTGAGAGGGAAGCTGCTCTAGAAATTTTCCAATCGCTTCTTCTTCTCTTCCTCCTTCTTCATGCCCCGGATAGCAGGTGATGGAGATCGCACCATCGGGAGCCAATAGCTCCATCGCTTGTTTTAAGCTTTTCAAGGTCGATTCAACTGTAGTCACAACCGATTTGTCGCCGCCTGGCAAATAGCCCAAATTGTAGACGATGAGGCGCGGTTTTGCGGCTAAAGAGAGGCTTGCGATTTTTTCGTGGGAATCGTGAATCAGCTGAATGCGCGGATTTTCACCCACCAATGCGCGCGTTTTATCAATTGCTTCTTTCTGAATATCAAATCCATATACCATGCCAGCGAAGACGAGTTTAGAGAGAAAGAATGTATCGTGGCCATTGCCGCATGTCATATCGATCACCGTGTCTGAAGGACGAAGGTGTGCGCGCCAATAATTTTGCGCCGTTAGGATATGGGGAGAAAATGGCTTGCTCATCGATTTGAGGAAAGAGTATAACAGACCCCGCTTTATGAGAACATGCGATGTTTTAATAATCGGCAGCGGAATTGCCGGTGCGACAGCGGCTCTTCTGCTAGCAGAGCGGGGACTTGACGTCGTCGTTTTGTCGGCAGGTTCCAGCCTTTACGACAGCAATTCAGCCCGAGCGCAAGGGGGAATCGTCTATGTTGGGCCTGGGGATTCGACTGAGCTATTAGCAAAAGATATTTTAGACGCGGGTGCAGGCCTTTGCTATCCGGAAGCCGTTGAGCAGCTGGTGAAGCTCGGCCCTGACTTTGTCAAATCGTTTTTAATTGATACCTCCGCTGTTCCTTTTGATCGCAAATCAGACGGAAGCCTTTCGCTCACAGAAGAGGGGGCTCATTCAACCCCGCGCATTCTTCATCATAAAGACCAAACCGGATGGGCCATCATGGAGGCGCTGATCCGCCGCATGAAAACCCACCCGAATATTGAACTGCGCTCTGGAGCTGTAGCGGTTGATCTGATTACACTTTCGCACCACTCGCTTCAGCCGGCAGATCTCTATGCGCCGTCCACTTGTGTCGGAGCCTACGTTTTCGAGCCGGAGCGAAAAGAGGTCGATATTCTATTTGCTAAAGAAACAATCTTGGCGACCGGAGGACTTGGCGAGGTGTTTTTGCACACGACCAATCCCAAAGAGGCGAGAGGAGATGGAATTGCGATGGCTTATCGAGCGGGCGCTCGCATCATGAATCTTGAGTATGTTCAATTTCACCCGACTACTCTTTATTTGCCCGCAGGTCGCCGCTTTCTTCTCTCGGAGGCAATGAGAGGTGAAGGGGCTCGGCTTTTGGACGCCGACTTGCGCCCCTTTATGCATCGATACCACGAAAAAGGAGATCTTGCGCCGCGCGATATCGTCTCTCGCGCGATCTTTTCTGAGATGGTTCGCTCTTCGGCCGATCACCTGTGGCTCGATATGTCTCATAAAAGTAAACAATGGCTCGAGTACCGTTTTCCTGCGATTTTTGGCTATTGTTTAGAAATGGGGCACGATCTATCTCTCGATCCTGTGCCCATTGTTCCTGCTGCCCATTATAGTTGTGGCGGCATCGCTGTCGATCTGAACGGCTGCAGCACGATTCGGAGATTGCGCGCGATTGGAGAGGTCTCTTGTACGGGGCTTCATGGAGCGAACCGACTCGCTTCCACTTCGCTTTTGGAAGGACTTGTTTGGGCGAAAACAGCTAGCGACGATATTTTGGCAACGTGGAATAGCCGAATCGATCTTTTTCCACCCGTTGCTGAATGGCAGATGAGCAACGAAAAAGTCGATAAGGCGTTGATTCAACAAGATTGGATGGCGATTAAACAGACCATGTGGAATTACGTGGGTCTTGTCCGCGATGACAATCGGTTGAGGCGCGCAGATAAAATGCTTCGGGAATTGCGCTATGAAATCGACCAATTTTATGAGAGAGGGGAATTGACTTCAGAGTTAATCGGCCTTAGAAATGGCGCTCTAACCGCTCTTCTCATTGCGCAGGGAGCTCTGCGCAATCGAACATCACTGGGTTGTCATTATCGCAGTAGTTAGCCATCGGAGGATCTTGGCGGCTATAGAAAGAGGTTCTTCGACCGGTTTTTGAAGGTGAGGTTGGTTGGTCACTAGGTACACATCTTTGAATAGTTTGGGGTGGTTCAAATTGAAGTTGCGAAAATCTTGCGGTGTGAGCCATTTTGCATCGTAGGTGTATTGAACCGCTTTGCTCATCTCTTTCCAATATTGAATCCGTTTCACTCTCGCCCAAACGTCGCGGAAAATGCTCGAACCAATCGAAGTGAAGCCAGTGATCGGACCGTGCTTGTTTCCTAAAATGGCAGGCATAATTTTCCGGCTCTCGGCCGTTTGGTAGCAATAGCCGACAAAATAAGAGCAGAAAAAGTCTTTCAGGCCGATAAAATCTTTCGGGAGTTGGTTCTTGTGATCGTCGATGTATTGCTCTAGGTAACGGTGACGAGCAAAAGGTCCAAAGAAGGAAGGATGATAGATGGAACGACCGGCATGTAGTTCGGTATATTTGTGAGTCGTCTCTTGAAATCCATCAGGTTTTAATTCTGTGGCAACGCGAGCAGCGACGCGCGCCGCTTCCAGTCCCATTTTTTCATCGGTTGGTCTTGCGATGACGTAGCCGTTTTTAGATTGCAGAGCGAGAGCGAAGTGCGAATCGGTTAGAGGGATCACTCTCACTTCTGATTTGTCAGGGCTTGGAGAGGCTTCGGCGATTTTGCCATTTCCTAAATAGATCGCGACATGACTGTATTTAAATCCTTCTCGCTCGACTGGCCCCCAAATGAATGGACGGGTCAATCGTTGTCCTTTGGTGACGAGATGAGGATTGGTTTCGTGTTGTTTTCGGAAAAAAATATCGCCTGGTTTCAGCCTTTTTTCTAATTCTACAGGATCGTAGGGGAGCACTTCAATGGAGCGGGTTTTGAATCTCTCGAGCTCTTCCGATGCGGCTTGAATGGCGAATTGATCTTCGTTTGCGGTTTGAATGGAGGCAAAAGCGGGAGAACATTGGAAGTGATGCATCAACTCGTGAACTGATTGAATGGTCGTCGGCTTGCCCAGAACGGGATTGAGAATCTCTTTAAAAAGGCGCTGGATGGTTTTAGAGGTAGCTAGAAGGTGAGGGGAGAGGGCTTTGTTGGAGTGGGAGGTTATTTTTTCGATTAGATGGGAACATGTTACGTAATAACTTTGAGTGTGATCTTGGATGAGGAGAGTTCGGTCGAATAGGTGCAGAAGCCAGCCGATGGGGCGCCAAATACCTAAGTAAGATACGTCTTTAAAATCTATATTATAATAGAAATTATTAAATACTTGGTTCATTTAATATCCATTAATTAACTAAATTGCGATTATTATAACTAATATAAGAATTGGATGGTAGACCCGTTTTGAAGAAGTAGTTGAAGGGATTTCGGCAATTGCTTAATATAGCTGTGCTTTTAACGTGTATGGGGTGTTAGCTCAGTTGGTTAGAGCGCCACGTTGACATCGTGGAGGTCGGTTGTTCGAGTCAACTACATCCCAACCCATCAAAAAAAATATTTGGAATCGAATCTTAAATTGCGCCGCACGGCAGCGGCCCTCTGTTCTGCCGCTATACATGAAATGGTCCCCGGCTCTGACCTCCTCGGCGGAGGGGAAACTGAGACTGGATTCTTCTATCAATTTTTTTATCCAAAAACCCTCACTACTCAACTTTCCGTTCTGCTCGAAGAGCGAATGAGGCAAATCCACCGAGAAAACCGGCCGCTTCGCGAAATGGAAATGGTCGCTTGTAGCGCCAAGGAAATGTTTCAAAAAGCCTACCATGCTGCGGCTGTGGATGCGTTGGATGAGCTGGCGCCAAAAGAACTAGTGTCGATTATTCGGGTGGGGACATTTTGCGATTTAGCCGAGGGGCCTTTTTTGGGTTCGCTTCGAGAGATTGGGGCGTTCCAAATTACAGCCCTTAAAGCTCTGGGGGATGGCGAGTACCGAGTAGAGGGGTGCGCTGCCGCTTCGAAAGATGAGCTGAAAGCCTTTTTAAAAGCGCTTCGCCGCTATGCCGATGAAAATCACCTGACTTTAGGCAATGAGCAAAAGCTGTGGGAAGCCACGGAGACGGGAATTGTGTGGTTGCCTCGCGGTTTAGAGCTTAGAAGACAGATCATTCAGGTATGTAAAGAAAATTTAGGAAGTGATTCAACGGAAGTCTTTGCTCGCTCGGCGAGTCTTTTGGAGCAGTATGCGCAGAAGATGGTCAAGAGAGAGGGGAGCTGCCGCCTATGGACCGTGACGGGAATGGGCGCCGATCCAGAAGGGGATATCGGATTATTTGAAGACGCTTGTCAAAGTGAAATTCAACAAACGATTTACTCATCGGAAGAAGAATTCGACGACACTTTATTTTCCCTCTTGCAATCGATCCATAAAACACTTATTATTTTAGGCTTTCACGCAGAGCTTTGCCTACGTGGGCGAAGGCTGAATGAAAAAGGCTTGAGAAGGCTCGAGCAAGGATTACTCAAAATGGGCATTAGAGCCCCTTTTGAAACCGATGAGAAGTCTGCCCCCAGAGCGCAGTGGATCGTCAAGGACGGCTTAGGCCGACCGAGAGTGGCTGCGGAGCTAAAGGTGGAAACAACACTGAGTTTGAAGCTAAGTGTTGAAAGAATCCTCGGACTTTTGTTAGAACTGACCCTTGGAAGATTGAACAGGACATTCAAACTTGAGAATCAATAGAGAAATTCGAGCCGATAAATTGCGCGTCATTACAGAAAGTGGCGAGCAACTCGGAATTTTAACCATTCGCGAAGCGTTGGCAAAAGCTGAAGAGATGGGTTTAGACCTAGTTGAAATTGCGCCCACGGCAAAACCCCCCGTGGCCAAAATCATCGACTACGGCAAATTCCGATACCACCAAGCTAAAAAGGAAAAAGAGGGAAAGAAGGCCCAAGTACAGATTAAGGTCAAAGAGATCAAGCTGAAGCCGAACATCGATACGCACGACTTTCAAACGAAAGTCAACCATGCCCGCGACTTTTTGTCTAAAGGCAACAAGGTGCGCGTAACGATCGTCTTCCGCGGGCGAGAAATGCTCCACATTGATTTAGGACAAAAAGTCGTAGATCAGTTTTGCCAGGAGCTGGCCGATATCTCTACCTTGGAATCGCCTCCAAAACTAATGGGTCGCGCTATGTCCACTGTTCTTGCCCCAAGTGGAAAGCGGCCAAAACCAGCGACTGCCTCGACAGAGCCAGCCGTTAAATAGCAGGAGAATTAGACCGTGCCAAAAATGAAGACCCGAAAGGCAATGAAAGCCAGATTTAAAGTGACCGCTACGGGCAAATTGAAAAGAGCTCGTCCAGGACGACGTCACATCTTAACAAAGAAGAGCGCCAAGAGAAAACGTGGCTTAGCAAAAGCCCGCTATGTCGATGAAGGCCAAGTAAAAATGTATCGTAACTTGATCGGCGCGTAAGGAGTAGGACAACATGGTAAGAATTACAAACTCAGTTGCCGCCCGCAGACGCACAAAAAAACTCTTAAAGCGCTGCAAAGGCTTTTATGGCGACCGTAAAAACCACTTGAAACTCAGCAAAGACGCTCTGATGTCTGCGCTGGCGTTTAATTATAAACACCGCAAACTGCGCAAGCGCGATTTCCGCAGTCTTTGGATTACCCGTATCAACGTCGCAGCGAAAATCAATGGGATTTCGTACAGCAAGTTGATCAACGGATTGAAGAAGATGGGCTGCGAATTGAACCGCAAAGTTCTCTCTGAACTCGCAATTCGCGATCCAGAAGCGTTTTCTTCTCTCGCTAACATGGCGAAACAGAAACTCGCTGCATAAATAAGTTATCGGGCAGCTCGTAAGACTGCCCGTTTTTTTTAGGGTGGATTCATGAAGCTATCTGAACAAATTGAGAAACTTCGATTCCATTTTCTGGAAGAGCTCAAAGTCGCTTCCAATTCAAAAGATCTCGAATCTCTAAAAGTTAAATACCTCGGTAAAAAAGGCCCCGTCACCAATCTCATGGTTGAGCTGAAAAACTGCTCATCTGACGAGCGCCCCCTTCTCGGTAAACTCATCAACGAATTAAAAGAAGAGCTCGCTCTCCATTGCGACAACAGCCTTGCCCGTCTGAAAACAGAAGAGATGCAGGCTCAATTCAATCGCGAGTGGATTGATGTGACTCTCCCTGGCCGCCGCCAATCTCTTGGCCGCGTCCATCCAATCAATCAAATGCTCCAGCGCGTCCTCGACATCCTCATCGGCATGGGCTTTTCCGTGCAGCTCGGCCCTGATGTAGAAACAGATTACTACAATTTCGAAGGACTCAACTTCGCCCCAGACCATCCTGCTCGCGACATGCAGGATACCTTTTATCTCAATACTGAATACCTTCTACGGACTCATACGAGCAATGTTCAAGTTCACACGATGGAAAACCACAAACCGCCGATCCGGATCATTGCTCCTGGCCGCTGCTTCCGCAACGAAAACATCTCAGCCCGATCCCATGTCTTTTTCCATCAAGTAGAGGGTATCTACATCGATAAAGGTGTTACCTTTGCCGATCTCATGGCGACGATGGAAGAATTCTTAAGCAAACTCCTCGGCGAAAAAGTGATCACCCGTTTCCGTCCCAGCTACTTCCCATTCGTTGAACCAGGACTCGAAGTCGATGTTCGATGCACCTCTTGCCGTGGCAAAGGTTGCCGTATCTGCAAACATACAGGTTGGCTCGAAATCCTCGGCTCCGGCATGGTCCACCCATCCGTTCTTCGCAAAGGAAATATCGATCCAGAAATCTATACCGGTTATGCGTGGGGAATGGGAATCGAAAGACTCACGATGCTCTTTGGGGACATTCGCGATATCCGTACCTTTACGCAAAACGATATCCGATTCCTCGAACAATTCCCCTAACACTAAAAATAGCGGGGAAGCCCCGCACCATCCCACGCGAAGCGGCCGTGCCCGCGCCCGTGTGCGTGCCCGTGCCCGATTCAAAAAATACACCACAGAGAACACAGAGAATCACCGAGGCAGAGGGAAGCCCTCCGCACCTCCCATCGGGCACGGGCACGGGCACGCACACGGGCACGAAAATGACCGCGAGCTTCGCCGCGGGAATAGGCCGCTTCGCGTAATTATGCGGAACGGGCCGCGACGAAGATCATAGCCATTTTTAACGCAGAGACGCAAAGGTGGGAAAGCCCCACACCCCAAAAAAAGAGAGAATAAAGATCCGCTCCGAGTGCGATTCATCCTTTTCTTGATAGTAAGTCGGTGAACAGGTAAGATTTAGACTCTTTTATGGAAGAGTGGCAGAGTGGTCTATTGCACCTGTCTTGAAAACAGGAGGCCCGCAAGGGTCCGTGGGTTCGAATCCTACCTCTTCCGAACGCAGTGAGTGATGAGGGAGCGACCCAACAGTTTGGGTCGCGTTAGGTTTCGAAGTGAAGCGCCTCTGGCGCGAACCGGCCCTCACGACGAGGCGAAAGCCTCGCATGAGGGGAATCCTACCTCTTCCGAAATTTTTCTTCCGAAAAAATTTCGGAAGAAGCAAGCAACTAAATGTGGCTTGCGGGTAGGATTCGAGTCCGAAGCTTTGCTTCGGACCGCCGGCCCGGCAGGACGAATCGCAAAGCGATTCGCCGCGAGGGCATCCCGCGCGCACGAAGTAGCGCGCTTGGGAAAGGGGGATGTGGGGGAAAGGGCGTAGCGCCTTTCCCCCGCTCTTCCCGGCAACGAATCCTACCTATCCCTCTTCTTGCTCAAAAATATACTCTCATGCCATACTCCTTCGGCTCCTTAAACTTAGGATGATCTCATGGCCTCTTCTGTAAACTCACAACCTAAAACTGTCCTCTTTTACCTTAAAAAATTCCGTGAGGATAATTTTCAAAGTCGAGACGCTTTAATTTTAGCAAAAAACTTCATCGACTATATTCAGAATCCTCAAACTAAAGAAACAGCTGAAAAAGTCGAAGGACTATTCTTTAAATTTCTGACTAACCGTTACTCATCCCTTGCAAAATTGTCAGATAGAGATTCCAGAATCGTTTCTCTAAAAGGTGAGATTTCTGAATTAGTGAAGATCATCTACACCGCACAAAACTATAAGACTGATCGCGATCCGAGAGTTGAAATCGGTCAAATCATATCTGAAGCAAATAGTGTGAATCATGCGATTGGCATGAAAAGGCAAGCTTGTCTATTAGCATGTCAGAGTGATAGTGACGACGATTCTCTCTTTTGAATGAGGGGAGCTCTTTTCTTGCTCAAAAATATACTCTCACGCAATACTCCTCGCCTCATTAAACTCAGGTGAATCATGGCCTCTTCTGTAAACTCACAATCCAATACTGTTCTTGCTCATCTCGAAGATTACAAGAATCAGCATAAGTCCCTCGATCTTCCAGGCATTTTGATCAGCTATGTTAAAAATCCACAAACTCCTGAAACTACACAGAAAGTCAAAGCAGAAGTTTTAAAATTTTTTGAGAAGCGACATGTCCGTTTTGACCCAACACCCATGAAAAGCGAGATTGATAGTTTGATTGATGATCTCTCAAAGGCTCACCAAGCTCAAACGAACTTCAATCCAGTTCCCCGAATAAAAGGTATTCTTCAAAGAGCTCAAGTCTTAAGTACTGCGCAAATAGTGAATAACTACGAGGAAAATAAGCAAACTGAAAGAAGAGCCTAATCTAAATCCTCTGATGCAGTTTTGCTTTGTTTGAGGCTCGCGTCAACAGAATCGATTTCGATCCAAAAGAGGAGTGCTGACTACCGTTTCCAAGCTCCTCGCTTGCTTCAAATTTATCTTTTCTTCATAATTCGCCTCCTTATTTACAGAGATGGAGATTTATGACTTCGTCAGTCAGCGCCAGATTAGAAACTTTTGCAGCCGATCCTCATAATAAATCCTTAAAACCTTTGATTCAGGATTTAGCTAAATATATAAATTTAAGCGAAACTGAAAGAAAGCCTCAAGCAATCGAGCAGGCTTTTGAAGTGTTCTTGGTAAATAAATTTAAGCTAACGGGACACACAGGAGCCAGTAAGCGCTATATCGAAAGAGAACTGCCCGGATTAAGAAAGAACATTTCCGAAACGATCGAGAAGATTTACCAGGCCAATGTAAATTCAACCAACCCCATTCAAGATTTGCGTACACTGTTTGAAAAAGCGGAATCGATTGGAAATTGGGCGAATACGCCAGCGCCAGCAATAGCTGAAGTTGTTCGTGATACGTGCATCGTTCAGTAGGAATCGATGCAAAGTCCCGCTATTGAGAACTTGCAAAGATTCAGGCACAATAATCTCCATTTAAAGATCGCTCCTTTAATCGACTCGATCATCGAATATGTCCAACAGCCTAAGACTGTAGATGCCACTTGGAAGGTGACTGAGCTTTTTTTAAATTTTCTGAAAATGAAAATCGGTTTTGATTCTTATATAGGTCATAAATGGATGTATATTTATGACCAGCTTCCTCGTTTGAGGCAGGAGTGCGAAAGATGTGTCAATGAGATTTGGGATGGACATAAGACTAGGTCTCGCATCTATGCGGATTGGAAAATCGTTTCAGTTTTACAAAAAGCAGCGCAAGTTGCGCTAGAGGCCGATCAATTGGATCATACTCTGATTGGGCGGATCTCTCGCTCCCTGCATCGTTTTTTTTCCTTCTCAGTTGTGTAAAATATCTATTTTAACTATAAGCGGCTTAACTAAATCTTTAAGGTTAAGTCTATGTCCAATCCATCTTATATTCCTGACAAACACCCAACGCTCACTAGCGATCGATTACAACCTGACGAAAAAAGAAAGGGAGTTGCGGAAAAAGCGGCAGCTCTTGGAGCTCTACACGAAAAAGCGCTGAAGAAATTTCATGACTGGCTTCGTAGAGAGCAAACCACTGAAGCACACTATGCTCTTCGTCAACGGTATTACTATTGGCTTAAAATGGTTTTACATGATGAGACGATTCCCCTGGTATTTGCCGGTTATCCACCGAAAACGCTATTGCAAGCTGCAACCAAAGCGGATGATTTTATTGGTGCGAGTTTGATTTTGCAGACCAGAAGGGGGAGAGGATTGGTTAATGTCCGAGAAGAGGCTGAGTATGATGGATTTGAATTTGTCTTTACTCCTTTAGAAAATGCGGTACAGAAAAGAAATCTACCCATGATTCAACTGCTTATGATGCATGGAGCAGATCCTCGCCTGACCTGCGAAGAGCAAAATGCTTTGCAGATGGCACAAAAGGAGATTCCAGAATCCCATCCAGCAAAAGGACAAATCCTGGATCTTTTAAAAGATGAATCCAAAGAACAAAAAGAACCTACTTAGGCAGATTTGTTGTTATTCATAGGTAGGAAATTGCTGCGCTATCGAACTGCCTGTAAAGTTCGCTATCCAACCGCTCGGTTCGATGAAAAAGCGAATCGCGGTAAAAGAGGGAGATGGCCCCATATCAAACCAGTGGGAATAGGAGGCTGGTATGCTGATTAGATCTCCCTTTTCGCAATGGACGATGTAGACTTTCCCATCGACATGAAGATAAAACAGCCCTGATCCTTCGACAAAAAAGCGCACCTCATCTTCGGTGTGCGTATGTTCATTGAGAAACTTATTTCGCAGTTCTACTTTTTTTGGTGAGTCGGGAGTCATCCGAATCACATCGACAGTTTGATAGCCATTTTCCATTTTGAGTCTTGCGACATCTGCCTGATAGGCCTCGAATACTTCTTCTTGTGTCGCAGACTGCGTGAGTGGTTGCGAAGCTTCCCATTGTTCAAACCGGATGCCAACCGCGTTGAGGACGCGCGTGCATTCTCTTGTGTCTGAGGTTTGATAGATAGGAATTTCAGGAAAGCATTCTTCATAGACGCGTACTTTTTCAGTGGCAAATAGAGTGAGCGCTAAGGAACAAAATACCAACATCGCTTTCATCCGAACCTCGAGTTAAGGACGGGCCAGCTTATCGCTCGTGATCAAAAAAATCAATCCGAGTGTCTTTTTTTTGCAATTCCTTTATATTTTCAGCCCAAACTTTTTAGGAGTTTTTTATGGGACTACCATTATCTTACGATCTATTTAATCCTAATCTTGCAGGTGGCTCCATGACTCAGGATTCGGATGGCTATGCAGTAATAAGCAAAAGAAGAGCTAATACCGATTTAAATGGAACCGGAAAATATAGAAAATTGGATAGCGATTCTGCCGGCATTGCCATGCATGATATTTTGAATGGTTTGAAAACGAAAGCAAAAGATCTTTCTAAACATATTGATCAGGTTCGGACTGAGGCTGAAAATATGCTCGGACGCTTGAGCACGGTCGAGATTTTAGGCGCAGGAGATAGAACGATGGCAGAGCAAAAAAAAATACAGGCGATTGCCTTTTGTGTTCGGAAAGCTCTGATTGATAACAAATCCAAGGAGGCGGCTAAAGTTTTAGAATTGGATTCTTCGTTAGTCGATAAATGCGCAGAGCTGAAAGCACTACAAGGGGATGTATTTGTTAAAAGTGATGAGCCTGTCAAAGCTCTAGCTTGCTATGACAATGCTTTGAAATTGGACCCGAACAATCCCAGTGCGCAATTTGGGAAATACCAAATACAAATAGCTGATCGTGAAACGACTGCGGCAAACAAGACTTTAAGACATTTGAGGGTATCTCTTGATAATGCATTGGAAGTAGATGATGTCAGCCTTACATTAATGGAGAGTTTATTTGCTGATGAACAGGCTTTAGTCTCTAACAAGAATGAAAAATAGGAAATTTTATGAGTGCTATAAATAGTATGTCCAGTAGGGCTGGTTCACCCAATTCTCAAGTAGAGGAGATGGATTTTTCAACTGGGTCTCTCCTCGGTAAAAGACGGGTAGATATATCAGAAGAATTAGATAAATTAGAAAAAACGCAGCGCCGTATACATAAAATCGCAAAACGAATCGGTGGCGCAGTTGCTAAAGGTTTGGAAAGGGAGCGGACAAATACTATAGAACAGCGTCAAAGAGAAATGGCGATGTTCATAACGGGAAAATGTATAGAACAACATAAGCCGGACAAAGCCCTTCAATGGCTTCAAAGAATGGGTAGTGAAGAGCCGGCTGGTGCTGAAATAATCGCTCTACAGGGAGATATACATAGAGGTCGGGGAAAATATGATGAGGCACTTGCTGATTATGAGAGCGCTCTAGGGCTGGATGATAAAAATGCTAGAGCTCTTCATGGTAAATGGGCTGTGAGTATAGCAAAAAATGATTCTGATTTAATTTGCTCAAGTCTGAAAAGAAACTTCAAAAATGCAATTGAGCAGACCTTAGGATTGAATGGTGAAGAAGATCTTGCGGCCTTGAATGAGATTATTCCAGACTGATGGGTGGTGGGATTGCATCGGATCGGTTCCTGTGATATCGTTTAACTTTTTGATTTGGAGGAAAGTTTTTATGATTCTTTTCGCTTACACAGATCCTGGTACGGGCGCTTTGATTTGGCAGTTAGTTGGAGCGGGTGTCGTTGGCTCTTTATTTTATGTGAAGCAGCTTTTCCGTTGGGTGAAGTCTCGCTTCAGTAAGGAGAAAGATCAAGTATGATGCGCTCTTTCCGTGATCCCGCAGGTTATTTGGCCCAAATCGATGGGCGCATATTCCGTTTTATTCAAGAAGGCGGGAGAAAGGATGCAGAGCAGATTTTTAAATCGAATTTGATCAAGGAGTTAATCGGCAAGGAACAACTGATCTCCTTTTCGATTTTGGATCGTAAGGAAGAGAAAACGGCTGCTTATGTGCTGGAACATCCGAGGGTTGCTTTCCCGAGCTATCCTTATGAATGGGCTCCAGAGATGCTCCATGCTGCGGGTGTCTTGACCATGCAGATCGCAGAGCAGCTTTTAGCGGAGGGACTCGGTCTGAAAGATGCTACTCCCTACAATGTGTTGTTTACGGGATCTAAGCCCATTTTTGTCGATCTAATGTCTGTGGAAAAACGCGATCCGAGAGATCCGATTTGGCGCGCTTATTCTCAATTTGTCCGGATGTTTTTATTGCCGCTTTTGTTGAATCGGATGACAGGGTTGAGTCTGGCCGATCTGTTTATCAACCATTCGGCAGAGGGAATTTCGGTAGAAGAGGCAGCCCGCTATATGGGCGGCTTGAAGAAGTTCAATCGCTCTGTATTTTTCTTAGTGACATTGCCTAAATTTTTCTCTGTGGGCGTATCGGACAAGATCTATGAGCCGAAGATGATGAAGAATCCTGAGCTGGCTCAATTTGTCTTGGGTTCTTTCTTAAAGAGAACAAAGAAATGGTTGAAGAGGCTGGAGCCAAAGCAGGTGGTCTCTCATTGGTCACAATACATGGGGCAGAAAAACCATTATTCGGACCTTTCCTTTAAGAAAAAAGAAGCGCTAGTTGGAGCCTGGTTAAAAGAGGTTGGGCCTCAAAGAGTGTTAGATATTGGCTGCAATACGGGTCACTTTAGTGAGATGGCGGCCCAGGCGGGAGCTGAAGTTGTGTCGATTGATTCAGATGAATCTTCTGTTGGTCAGGTCTGGAGAAAAGGAAATCGGAAGATTTTGCCACTGCGAGTCAATGTTTGCAGGCCGACTCCGAGCGTGGGTTGGAGAAATAACGAGTGTAGTTCTTTCCTTGATCGAGCAAGAGGGCATTTCGATCTCTTATTGTTGCTGGCGGTGATCCACCATATGCTCGTCTCTGAGCGGGTTCCGCTGGTTGAAATCGCTTCGCTCTGCGCGGAACTGACAAAGGATGCTGTGATCATTGAATACGTCGATCCTCAAGATCAAATGTTCCAGAAGATCTTGCATGGAAGACAGTCGCTTCATGCTGATTTGACCGTAGAGCAATTTCGCACTGTTTTTGCGAAATATTTCCGCATTGAAAAAGAAGAAACATTGATGCCGACGCGAACGCTCTTTTTATTGAGAAAACGATGAGCGAGATCAAGAGAGTTGCAGCTTGTTTTAGCTTGGCCAATCTTTGCTTTTTAGATAAGTGGGGGGCTTTATTCAGCCGCGCTTATGACATGGCGGGAGAATCTTATGGTGTGTTTTTAAGTGCGCTTCTCGGTGTCATTGCTTTTGCGACAGCGCTTTTTTATGTGCTAGATAAATGGTTTTTAGAAGGGAAAAGCCTTCCCATGAGGCTGATTGCCTATTTTATCTTCGTGCAAGCTTTGATGTTTATTCCTGAGGAGCTCCAATCAGTTTTATTGGGTCAGAAGATATCACTTTTACCTAAATCGCTATGGCGAGCTCTCCCTTATTTAATGGGGGGAGGAGCGATCTATCTGTATTATAAATATCCGATTGCACTCCGACGGGGTGTAGTGAAAGGATTGCTCTGCTTTCTCCCTTTTGGCCTTTTGATGGCCGCCCAAGCCATGCGAGAGGTCTTTTTTCCTCCCCATCCTTCCTTTGCTGCTGTGCAACCTCATGAAAAAAACGGGCCTCGCGTTGTCTGGATGATTTTCGATGAGATGGATTATCACTTGGCCTTTGTCGCGAGAGAAAAAGAGGGGGTTTTCCCCGAGATCGATCGATTGAAAAGCGAGTCTTTTTTTGCCACTCGAGCTGCGCAGGCTGGAGATCATACCATCATCGCCTTGCCATCTTTGATTTTAGGGGAGAGGCTTCAAGGGGTCAAAATGGTTGACGCCAGAAGTTTGTTTATCATTCGAGAAGATGGATCGAATGGGTATTGGGGACCGCAAGAAAACGTTTTTTCGAGAGCTCGCAAGTTGGGGAAAAATTCTGCTCTTGTGGGTTGGCATCATCCGTACGATCGGATTTTAAGTAAGGATCTGGTTGAGTGTTACGCGATTGAAAAAAATCACTCTTCGATTCCATCGATGTTTACCTCCTTGTTGATTAAAGGAATTCGAAAACATTATCCCGCTACAAGTCGAAAGATCCGTCAATTTTTGAAAATCCCAGGCAGACATAGTGATCCCCTACGGAAAGAGAGGATTCGTCGCGCTTTTTCTCGCTCTTTTCAGAAGACTTTGAATATAGCCCATCGTTTTGTGGTAGATCCTCAGATCGATCTGGCTTTTATTCATTGGCAGATTCCCCATTCGCCCGGTATTTATAATGCAAAAACGCAGACGCTTTCTGATCAAGCCCAATCCTATTTTGAGAATTTGCTTTTGGTAGAGCGAACTTTGGGGGAAATGCGGCGTGAAATGGAAGCTGCCGGCGTATGGGAGAATACCTGTCTCATCGTCTCTTCCGATCACTGGCTTCGAAAAGAGTTGATTCCAGCTGATAGCTTCTATTCTAAAGAGAAATTAGACGCTCTTGGACGCCCAGGAAAGCTAGTCCCTTTCATTGTTAAAATGGCCGGTTCTTCGGAAGGGGTCGTTTTTGAAGAACCTTTCAATGCAGTGGTTACTCAGGCTTTGGTGTTGGCTATTCTCGAAGGACAAGTTAAAACTACGGCTGATGTTTCTTCTTTTATAAAGAACTCATTAAAATAATGTGTTGATTTAATTAATGAGTGTGGCTATCGCTTGGAATTGTATAAACCAGGTGTAGTTATGGCCAATCCCATTAGCCCTTCTCGCTTATCTTCTCTTTCCGATTCGCTATTATCTCCTTTGAATGAGGAGCCTTTTCGCTTCTCCTTTCCTCAAATGCCTCCTGTAGATGATTCAAAAATGCCAGATGAGACTTCAACAGAAGCTTCTTCCCATTCTTTTGTCGTTCATGATTTAACTTTGGTGAGCCCAGTTTCGACGAAAAGAGCGAGGGTAGAGGAATCGCCGGAAGCAATAGAAGTATCGACGCAAGAGAAGCTCGATCTTTTGAAACAAGAAATTGAACGACTCACTACATTGAATATGAAAACGAATGAATTCGTTCAGTCGATTCAAAAACAGCTATCGTCTATGAAAGAACTTTTGTCTGGAGGCGCTCATCCACCTTCTAATTCTTCAGATTTGGCTGAAAAAGCTCACTTAAAAACCATTGAACAATTAGCCGAATCGTGGGTCCTGGATGAAAACTATGCTCAGGCGATCGGCTTGCTCGATACAGTGAGCAGACCCAAGGAAACTGTAGAAATAGTATTTTGGAAAGCAATGGCTTATGATAAATTGAGAGATCAAGATAAATCTTACCAATTGATTCAAAGAGCTTTAAAACTCGATCCTTCTCATCTACCTTCTCGTTATTTGTCTGCTTCGATTTTGCTCGATTTGTCACGTCAAAAATTTGCAGAGGGAAATCGAGTGGAAAGAGACAAAATAATCAAAGCAGCTTTTTCTGAATTGGAAACATTTGAAAAAATATCTGCTCGTTCAATTTCGCCCGAAATTCCCGATCCGAATTGTATGTCTCTAAGAATTGAAATGTATGAAGAGCTGGGATTTACAGATTTAGCGACGCAGGAATTTATGAAATTTCAGAGTCGTTATCCTGCTAGTAGGTTATTAAGGCAATGGAAGGGAAAGTTATCTTTGTAGAAAATTCTTAAAAAAAATATAAAGACTGGCTTCATTCTTTAAGGAGTAAAGTTATATGGCCAGTCCAGCCTCAAGACGTTGTATTCAGCTAAATAATTATGAACTATACCCAAATGGAAAGCACGAGATTGTTAACTCAGCAACCGGCGTATTAGAGTATTCGCCTATGACTCCGATGGCGCTCGAATTCGAGGAGATGCGAGAGGCCGAATTGGATCCCCAAATGGCCTTAGTTGTGATGAAAGCCGTAGTTGAGTCCTCTTTAGACTTTGAGCAATATGACAAGGTTCTGGAATTTACTGACCCTTCGAAATTAATTCCTGCAGATATTGAATTATTGCGGTTTCGGGGGATTGCTTGCCTTCATTTAGGAAAGCTACAAGAAGCTGAAGAGCTGTTTAAATCCTGCCTGCAGATCGATGAAACATGTTTCAAAGCTCGCTTTGAATTGGCTCAGCTCTATTTGTTAAAAGCTAAAGCGTGTCTGGACCACGGGCAAATCCCGGAATCGCTCGCTCATATTAACCAAGCGCTCGTGGAAATTAAGTATACGAACGAGACGACTGAGAAGTTTTGCCAGATAAAGTTGCCTCATATGATTTCTTTACAAGAGGAGGTAGAGAAAGTTCTGTGTAGAGCTGTAGAAAAAGGGGGAATCAAAGCGTAAGTGTATGGTTAAAATTATTTATTGATAACATAAGGATCTTTGGGATATATTTAAGCTTTCTTAATAAAGGAGAACTGCGTGAATCTTTCAGGAGCATCGCCAATAAATTTTGGGGGAATGTGTTCTCCTTCTTCTTTTGGAGCCGGAAGTGTTCCTCTTGCTGATCAAATCATGGAACCAAGATTGACACGCGCAAAAAGTTCGCGCATATCTACTGTAGCTGCAAATGCTATTGTTGCAAACAAACCTCCGCGTGCAAAAAATTCTAAACGAAAACAGCCCTCTTCTCCTTTACCTGAACCCCAATCTAGTAAAATGCCGGCGACATCGCCATTAGGAGCTTCAGTATCCAATCAAAATGTTGAACAGTGGAATTCTCCTCATCCTGATTTTAGTCAGGAAAAAGAGCTTATCGTATTGGCAAATGTAGGAGAGCAACTTGATTGTAGTGACACAGAAAAATCAAGAAATTTGCGAAATCAACGTGCTGAATTGTTATTATTTGATCATAATTTTCAGAGTGTTGAGGAGCTTTATAGAACTACTAATAAGATGAATTCAGTGGCTAATATTTTTTTGGGTGAAGCTGCTCTATATCAAGGGAAATATGAGAATGCTCAAAAATTCTTTGAGACAGCCCTTCAAGAAGATCCTGACCTTTTGGTGGCTCGAATTAGAAACGCTTCTTCTTTGCGCTCATTAGGATGTGAGCTTGGGAACACGAATCAGTTGCGAGCAAAAGAAAAATATCGGCTTGCGTTATGCCAATTGGAGATTTTTAAAGATACAATTGAGGCAGATGGAGGACCTTCTTTAGAACCTAATTATTTAGGTTTAAGAGCGGAAATTTTTCTCGATATGGGAGATAATAAAGAAGCAATGAAAGAAATTCAATTATTGCAAGAACACTTTCCTAAGAGTTTAAAATTACAAAAAATTAAAGAGAGATTGCAAATCTTAGGTAAGAGCTTAGCTTAGAACAGTGTTTTTCTAGTCTGTAAATTTCATTTTTGATTAGACTCTTTGCTCTTTTAAGCTGAGGAAAGGTTATGACTGCCGTAGCCGCGCTAACTACTCTTGCTGTTCGCTACCAAAATCAGAATGTTCATCTTGATTTGGCTGAGACTTGTCACTTTTCTACGGATGCAGCTAATCGAATTTGTCAAGTAGCTCGGCATCTCGAGCAAATAAATGGAAACGCTGATCGAAGAATTGAAACTCCGCTCTTATTTGCCCGGCAAGTAAACAACCTTAAAAAGCTGACGGTATTTGTATTACCATCAATCAGACGAGCAGTGAATATAGAAGGATTGTCGGCCTTTGTGCTGACGGCGGCGGCCGTCGCTGTTTTCGTACTGACCTTGCCAGCTTTTACATCTGGATTAGCAAATCAGCTTTTGTTCGGATTTCTTGGCGGTATTCCAAGTATTTTTAATTACATTCTTGCCAATAGGATCTATTCAGTTGTCGAGAATAGATTGCGGGAAAGGCCTCGGCCAAGTCCTTGGTTTTGTCCTGATCTTGGAACGATTCAGGGGAAACTTGTGTTTGGAACCTTGATTTGGCCGATTCTCGCTGGATTTATCTTGCCTTTGTATGAAGTAGCCACACGAGTGAGTCGCTGGGAAGAGGAGTTGGTCGAACAAACGGAGAAATTTCAGAGTACTCTTAACGATCTTGCCAATTACTATAAACAGCATGCTGAAATGCTTCAAACTCAGGTTTTTATAGATTTTGGGGAAATAGAGCACGAACAGGATATCAATCCGACTCTTAGAGAATTGTATTCTCAACTCGATTTTCTCCACAAAATCGACCCGGAAGTTCCACCGAAAGAGTTGCTGCTGGCTTATTTAGTTTTGGCTCTAAGTCGAGTCGATGAACTGCCGCAATACCATCAACATTAGGAAAAAGACTTCCGTGTAGAAGTCCTTCCCCCATAAGGATAGATTTCCATCCGAATTTTTTTATTTTTTGTAAAATATTTAATTATGTTTTGTAAATATTTGTCTTGATATTCGAAAGAGAAACAAGTACGCTATAAGGTGGTTTTGGATTTAATCCAAAGTCGTTCACCTCAAACCAAGAGTTTATTTTATGTCAAAAAATAGTGTCCGTTCCGGGAAAGCAATGGCTAGTAAAGCTGGAAAAGAATTAAAGAAGGGGAAAAATTCAATTATTGAAAGTCTAGCTGGAGGAGTTCTTGTGAATAGAAAAAAAGAGAATAAAAAAAAGAAAAAGTGATAAAGAAATCTTAGTTGTTCTTATAAAACAGCAAGGTAAAATTCATCGGATTTTTCACAGTAGATGGGGGAAAGAGCTTCGCCCTTTCCCCCACACCCCCTTTTCCGCATGCGCTACTACGTGCGCATGGGATGCCCTCGAGGCGAATCGCAAAGCGATTCGTCCTGCCGGGCCGACGGTCACCGTCGGTTTTTGCGAAGCGCAAAAACATCGACGGCGACTCGTCAAAGCTTTGCTTTGTGAGGACGCGTAAGCGTCACCCCGCAGGGGCGAAGGCCACTTTGTGGCCGTAGTCAATCCCACACGCGACCCGCATTGGCGGGTCGCTTCTTTCCGAAACGGAAAGAGTGGGATTCGAACCCACGGTACGCGTAAACGTACTCACGCTTTCGAGGCGTGCTCTTTAAGCCACTCAGACATCTTTCCGGCGAAAAGGATAGCAAAAGGGGGGATTTCAAAAATAGAGAAAGATTAGGCGAAGCCGAGGAGGTGGATGAAGTGGTAGCTGATAGAGGAAATGAGGCCCGAACCGGGAAGGGTAAAGAGAAGGGCGAGGATCAGTTTTTGAGGAACATTCCAACGGACAGCGGAGATGCCTTTGGAAGCGCCGACGCCGGTGATGCTGCCGGCGATCATGTGGGTGGAACTAATTGGCATGCCGAGGAAGCTGGCGGTGAGGATCACGGCTGAGGCAGAGGTCTCAGCGGCGAAGCCTTGAACTGGGTCGATGCGAGTGATCGAAAATCCCATCGTTTTAATGATGCGGAAGCCGCCGGAAGCGGTGCCAAGGGCCATCGTGAGGGCGCAGGCGAGGATCACCCAGAGGGGGATTGTTGGGGTTTGGAGAATGCCTCCAGCGAATAGGCCGAGGGTGATGATACCCATACTTTTTTGGGCATCGTTTAGGCCGTGGGAGAGGGCTACGAAACAGGCGGAGCCGATTTGGAGGTGTCGGAAAATCGACTTTTTGTGAGAGCCGGGCCGGGTATGGAGGTAGAAATTGAGTCCCTTCATGATGAGGTATCCAATGCCGAAGCCGATGAGAGGAGAGAGGGCCATGGGAAGGAGCACCTTATAGGTGACGCCTGACCAGATAATGGTGGAGAAGCCTTGATGGGAGGTAGCGGCGCCGAGGAGACCGCCGATTAGGGCGTAGGAGGAGGAGCTGGGAATGCCGTAGTACCAAGTGAGAAAATTCCAGATTATGGCTCCGAAGACGGCGCAAAGGACGACGACTTGGGTGGCATCAGCTGCATTGACAAGGCCCGTCGCAATGGTTTGGGCGACGCCGCTGATTTGGGTCGCGCCGATGAAGTTGAGGACGCCGGCCATAACGATGGCCGAAAAAGGGGCGAGGACGCGGGTAGCAATGACGGTTGAGACGACGTTGGCAGCGTCATGGAAGCCGTTGGTATAATCGAAGAGGAGGCCGAAGATGACGATCAGGATTACAAGTTCCATCTTCTTCTACATATATGTTGGGAAAATTCTTTGCACCTATTCAACGGTTTTTGTATTCTCGTCGTCTCGTAGAAGGAGGCAGTTATGAATAAAGTCATGCAATGGTTAGCTCTTTTTCTCGTATTTTGGATGAACCCATCGTTTGCTCAGGAGAAACAAGTGAATAAAGCAAAGCAGGAAATCGTTGTTTTTGAAACCAATCAGGGAACAATTGAGATTACCCTGATGCCCGATGTGGCGCCAAAAACTTGTGAGAATTTTATTGGATTGGTCAATAAGCACTATTATGATGGGATCTCTTTCCATCGAGTCATTAAAAACTTTATGATTCAAGGCGGCGATCCGACTGGTACGGGAGCTGGTGGCGAATCGATTTGGGGTCGCTCATTTGAAGATGAGGTAAAACCGACGGTACGCTTTACGAAGCCAGGTTTACTGGCGATGGCCAATCGCGGTCCTAATACCAATGGAAGTCAGTTCTTCATCACCACAGTTGCAACTCCGTGGCTCGATATGCGCCATACGATTTTTGGTGAAGTTACTTCTGGCATGAACATTGTGAAGAAGATCGAAGGATGCCCGACAAATACACGGGATTGCCCAGTCGATGCGGTAAAAATTGTAAAAGCCTACGTAAAACAGTAGGGCCTATGGCGGCCGTTTCGTCGCCCATCATTCATCAGTGCCATGAAGCGCTCGATGTATTTCAGGGAGCGGTGCAAGTCTACGCTCCCTTTACTTATTTATCTTATCGATCGATCATCCCTTCCGCTCAAGACGATCTCATTGAGCTCGCAACGAAGATTTGCGATGTCGTTTATCTCCATTTTCTCGTCAATTTGGCGGCAGCAGCTATCCATCCAGTTTTGTATCTAATTCCCTATGTCCCTTTTTTATTGGATATGGGGCGAATTTTGTACCATTTGATTAGCTCAGAGCCATTTGAACAGATGTCTGCCTCTCCGGAGATTTCTCGCTCTCCTTGGAGGCGGATTGGTTCGATTGGTTTGCTGGCTTTAGGCTTAGCGGGTGTCTATTCAACGCGTTCGGGTGTGCTATTTAAGGCGGACTAATCCTTTGATTAGGATATAGGAGGCTAGGCCGAACAAAAATCCTTTGTAAATACTAAAAGTTAGCGGAATCGTAACAAGAGTGATCAGGGCGGGTAAAGCATCGCTCCAACTCTTCCAATGGATCTCTTTCATCTCTGTAGCCATAAAGAAACCGATGGCGATTAGGATGGGTGTGGTCGCGAAAAGGGGAATAGAAGAGATCAGGGGAAATAAAAAAAGGCCGATTAAACAAGCAATTGCTGCGATGATTGCGGTAGAGCCGTGGCGTCCACCCGCCTTAATACCGGATGAGGATTCGAGCAGAAAGGAGAGGGAGGTGGCGCCAAGAAGAGCGGCTAG
>JBEHXF010000021.1:0-31489 GCA_048498835.1 Chlamydiota bacterium
CTCTGTAAAGCGCTTCGCGCCTCTGCGTTAACTCTTTTTGGGGGAGGTGTGGAGGGCTTCCCTCCACCTCGGTGTTCTCTGTGGTGAATTTTTTCGAATCGGGATCGATATTTAAGCGGTGGCGACGCGAGGATAGTGTTTGCGGAGAAGGAACCAGACGACGGCGATCCAAAGGACGAAGACGGCGATGGAGGCGCTGCTAACGTAGGGCAAAAGATTCGTGCCGACAGTAAATTGGAGGGCTAGAATGCCTAGCGAAACGAGCGCTTTAGAGGTGCGATAAGCAAAGACATCGATGATCGCTTTAGCCCGGAACTTCTCATCGATTTGCATCGGAATGTAGAGCATTTCACGGATCACTCCGAAGAGCGAATAATCGACTCCTTTCAGGAAGACAAAAGTGAAAGAGAGGAGCGCAAAGGAGGGAAAAGCCATGCTGGCAAGCGCGTTGAGGAGGAGCGTGAGCGGGACAATCAGGTGGCTGTTGCGGACGCCAATGGTGTGAACCATGAGAAAAGAGCCGATGAGCTGGAGCGCGCCGCTGAGTAGATTCATGATTGAGATGAGTCGACCCATGTATTCAGTTCTGAGATCTTTGTCGAGGATGTGCTGTTCCAGATGGGCATTGAACCGGTATTCCATAAGCCCGACAGAAACTTGCATGAGGACGACGATGAGAAGAACGGCTAAAAGATAACGGGAGCGGTAGATGAGGGAAAAACCTTCTCGTGGGGGTTTTTCGGTGGAAGAGAGGTGTCCAGAAGAGACCCCGCTTCGAAGAAATGCGTTGCGATAGGCAAAGAGAAGGAGGAGATAGATTGGACAGGTGAAGAAAAAGAGATGTTCAGAGCCAATTTGAGTCGCAAAGAAGCCTGGGATGAGACTGCAAAGGACGGAGCCGAGGGTGCCAACGCCGAAAATGAGGCCATAGAGATACTTGGCCCGTGCCGGCTGGATCGTACTGTGAATCATCGACCAGAGCTGTTTAAACATGAGAAGGATATAAATGTCTTTCCAGATGAACTGGAAAAAGATCAGAGCCGGAAAAGTCTCGAGAAGCGAGGCAGTCGCCGTATTGATGAGGATGGCGACGAGAGCGATTGCGCTCATCATTTTCCAAGGACCGATGCGGGGCAAATAGCGATTGTAGAGAGTAATGACGAGGAGATTGACGGGAACAGTTGCCAGCCAAACGTAAGGAAAGTAAGAGCTTGAATAGTAGGTTAAAAAGAGGGCGTTGCTCGCAGGCCTTGTGATTCCATACTCAGAGGCGATGAGAAAGCCGCTCATCATGGCGAAGAAGACAAAGAGTTTTTCAGCAGGAAGAAAGGTGGCCAACTCTTGGCGGATACGAGAAAGCATTACTTGGGCGTCCAGTTTTCCAGAAAGTTGACGAACTCCAGATCCCACTGGGGCGAGATGTAAACCCAGTTGATTTTTTTACCGGGCACTTTGAGCAAAAGATCAGATGCATCCCGCGCTTTTTGGACAACGACATGCCGTCTTGAAACGGGGAAAGAGAGGCGGTCTGGAATCGCTTCTTCGATGCGGAATTCCCACTCGACATCCCCTTCTTTCATTTTACTTTTGGCGATAAAATCTTTGAGATCCTTTTCCGTCATCGTGTCGGGAAGTGCGATAGCGCGGTAGCGGTGTTGTCGGTAAATCACGCACTTTGCATCGGCATGACCGGGAAGCTTGGGGTCTTTCGCTGCTTTATTGAGAGATGAGATGACATCGGTATCGCTAATCGAGAGATACTCATCGACATTTTCGAGCATTTTCTGTGAGTAATTGGCTTTCATGTAGCGGCGAAGATGGAAGTTATAGGCCTTCACGGAGGAGTATTGATAGATGCGACGGTGCATAAAATGGCGCGCGAGAAGCAGCGCTTCGCATGATTCAAGTCCATTTTCGTCTATGCCAAGTTGCAGCTCGTCTGTACCCCGATCCACGCTCGGGAGAATGCGAATCATTTCAATGAGTTGGTGGTAATCGAAAAGACCGTAGGCAACGCCCGTGCTTTTAGCATCTCGAAGAAGATAATCGATCCGGTCTGCTCCGAAAAAGTCGCCTGTGATGATTTCTGAGACGATCCGTTCCCAAGGCGAAAAAGATTTGCCAGTGAGCGCTTTCCATTTTGCTTCGCCGATGGAGATTTTTTTAATATCTTCTACAATGTCTCGATCAATCACATCAGCCATGTAGGCCGGCGCATTGCGAAGTTTTTCCCATACCGATTTTAAATAGTGGCTATCGATCACCTTGATCGTCATCTGCTCATGGCCGAGAGGACCGAGGAGCTCTTTTTCTGCGACGTGGGAGAAGGGCAGATGGCCCAAATCGTGACATAGAGCAGCCATGCGCAGAACTCTTCGCCAGTAGAGGAAATCAGAGGATCCTTTGCGCGGAACGAAATGGAAGACGTCGGGGCGAACCGACTTGCAAATTTTATCGAACATGAGCGAGGCCAGAGCCATGACGCCCAAGGAGTGTTCAAAGCGGGTGTGAGTAGCGCCGGGATAGACGAGGTAGGCAATCCCGAGCTGATGGATGTAGTGGAGGCGCTGGAACGGAACCGAGTCGATTAGCTCTTTTTCATACTCATCAAAGGGGATAAAGCCATGAACAGCGTCATAGATTTTCTTATCGGCATGTAGGAAGTCTTTTACCATCTGAGCCTCTTAAACCGTATTATACCCCAGTTGTCCCGGGGATGCAATCACTCCGGCCTGGGCTTGCTTTCATGGATGTAAGCTGGCGATACCTGGATAAACTCCGCTTTTCGCTGTAACTCCTTGATATTCCTAGCTCCCCCGTAGGTCATTCCGCTGCGAATTCCGCCTAAAAGAAGGTTTAATAGATCTTCGGTAGCCCCTGAAACGGCCCCCCAAAAATCGATCCCTTCGGCTACCGTTTTCGCTTTAAGCCCACCATAAAATTCATTTTGAAAGTCGGCCGACGCCTGGCCGCGAAACTTCGCCTCCTCCCCTTTCGTCCCTTTTCTTTTCGGCGCGGCGCTCTCAGAGGTGAGCGCGAAGAGCTTGCCCACCATGACGGTGCTAGCTCCGGCCGCCAGAGCGAGGACTACATCGCGACTGGTTCGGATACCCCCGTCTGCGATGAGAGGAACTCGGAGCTTTTCTGCGATCCGGGCGCAATCTTGTACAGCCGTAAACTGCGGCACGCCAAACCCGGTGACCATGCGAGTGGTGCAAGCCGCTCCCGGTCCCACTCCCACCTTAACGGCGTCTGCTCCGGCATTGACGAGATCGTGATAGGCCATTGCGGTGCAAACATTGCCCGCAATGATTTCTCGGTCGGGATGGGTCCGTTTTAATTCTTGAATGTGGTGAAACATGCGGTCGGAGTGACCGTGAGCCACGTCGATGCAGACGCCGAGCGCTCCCAAATCGAGAAGGCGGCGCGTTTCATCGAGCTTTCCGATGCCACAAGAAATAAACGTTTTTCCCTCAAATTTTTTAACCCACTTGATTTGCTCTTCGATGGGAGTGAAACGGTGAAAGATTGGAATCGATCCCTGCTCGATCAGAATGCGAGCCATCTCTTCGCTAATGACCGTATCCATATTTGCTGCGATGATCGGAATTCCAATTTTAAGCCGTCTCGTGAGCCAGCTCTCTAAAGAGGGCTCTGTTCTCGATGGAATGTTATTGAATTGAGGAACTAAGGCAACATCGTCGTAGGTCATCCCATAGCGCATAGAAAATCTCGTTAAGTCGGAAAAAGTCTATCTTTTTTCTCTATTCCTAGCGATCGATTTTTGCTATTCTTAGAGACTGTATGATCACGATTTGCATTTTAGCAAAAAATTCAGCTCAAACGTTGCGAGCCGCCCTCGACTCGGCTTCTGTATTTCCAGAAATCATCCTTCTGGACAATGGCTCGACCGATGATACCATTCAGATCGCCCAAACCTATCCCAATGTAAAAGTGATTCGACAAGAATTCATCGGATTTGGCGCTCTGCGAAATGTGGCGGCCTCTCATGCAAAATACGATTGGATCTTAGCTCTCGATACCGATGAAATTCTCTCTGCAGATCTTTTAAGGGAGATTTCTCTTTTATCGCTAGAATCTAAAACGGTCTATTCGATTCCGCGCCACAATTTTTACAATCACAAACACATCAAGGGCTGCGGCTGGTCTCCCGATCGAGTTGTTCGTCTCTACAACCGCACCTCAACCCGCTATTCTGATGCAGAAGTACACGAATCCGTCAAAATTGGAACGCTCACAATACAAAACTTGAAACATCCGATTTTTCACACTCCATTTCGTTCCACTTCAGAATTTCTAGCCAAAATGCAGCACTATTCTTCGCTCTACGCCCACCAATATCGGGGCAAAAAAAAGTCTTCACCGCTGAAAGCGTTCAGCCATAGCCTCTTTGCTTTTATCCGCTCTTATTTTTTTCAATTTGGATTTTTGCTTGGCGCGGAAGGATTTATCGTTTCTCTCTATAATTCCAACTCAGTTTTTTATAAATACATCAAGCTCTGGGAAGAAAATCGGAAAGTCTATAAGATGAAATCCATGAAAAGGCTTCCCTTTTACTCTCTTTCTCGTTGGTGGGCATCCGCCCAGAAATAATCCTTTCGCTCTATTTTTAATCTTTTAACTTTAGGATCCACCAATGACAACCATTTCTTTATCTAAACAAAACGTTTTCGGCGCTACGATGATGGTGACCGGTTGCTGCATCGGCGCCGGAATGATCGGCCTGCCCATCGTCAGCGCAGCTGCAGGGTTCCTCCCCTCTTGCGTCGCCATGCTTATTGCCTACCTCTTTACCACCTCAACAGGCCTGTTGCTGTTAGAAGCGACTCTCTGGTTCGACGGAAGAGTCAATCTGTTCACCATTTCTAACTTCGCGCTGGGCCGAATCGGCAAATACGCCGTAGCGACTTTATTTCTCCTCTTGTTTTACGCCATTTTTATAGCCTATTTCGACGGAGGGGCGCAGCTGTGCAATCTTGTTCTCGGTCCCCTGTTTACAGGGTCGCTACCCAAGAGCGCGGGGCACTTCCTCACATTAGGAGCCATTGCCTCCACACTGTATTGTGGCGCGCGAGGAGTCGATCGATTGAACCAGTTTTTGCTGATCGGACTTGCGCTCTGCTACGCTAGTATCGTGACGCTGGGCCTTTCTCATGTAGATGCGAATCGCCTTTCCCACCAAAACTGGAGTCAATCACTCAGCATCTTACCCATTCTCTTCATCTGCTTTGGGTATCAAAATTTGGTTCCCAGCTTGACCCATTATTTGCAAAAGCAGGTTTCGGCAATCCGGTTTGCGATCATTGTTGGAAATCTGATTCCGATGCTCTTTTACGCACTTTGGAATTATACGATTTTAGGAATGATCGAACCTTCTACGCTTTCTTCTGAACATGGGTTGATCGCAGAAATGCTCGCCAAAAGCGGGACTTCCATTCCCCTTTTGGTGCAATTCTTTTCATTTTTCGCGCTCTTCACCTCTTTCATTACGGTATCGTTTTCCTTTGTCGATTTTTTGCGCGACGGGTTCACCAAGCCTCCCCGAGAATTTACGCTCGCAGCACTTGCTCTGATTCCTCCATTTGCAATTAGCCTTACCTTTCCTGAGCTCTTTCTCAAAGCGCTCTCATTCGCTGGCGGCTTTGTCGATACCATTCTCTTTGGCATCATTCCCGTTCTGATTGTATGGATCGGTCGCTATCATAAAAAAGCGATCGGCTCCTATCAAATGGCTGGCGGAAAAGTGGGGCTCTCCTTTTTACTGCTTCTATCTTTTCTATTTCTTGCACTTAGGTTTGTATGATTCATGTTTTCGACACAAAGCCACCTTCTTTTAAAGCTGCCGTCGAGATAGCCGCTTGTTATGTAGAGTGGGATAAAACATTACTGCTTCTTCAGTTGCCTCTTCATAAAAAAGAGGCTGGCTACTGGGGTGTGCCTGCAGGCAAGCTGGAGCGCGGAGAAACTCCTCTACAAGCAGCTAGGCGGGAACTAGAAGAAGAGACCGGAATCGAAGCAAAAGAATCTCAACTGGTCTTTCTCGCAACTCTCTATATGCGTAAGCCAGAAATGGATTACCTCTACCATATGTTTCAAGTTCGACTTGATCGAAAGCCCAATGTCCATTTATCTTTTGAACACCAACTGTACCGTTGGATTCCAATCGATCAGCTCGAGGAGACTCCGCTTATGTTGGGTGCTAAAGAATCGCTGGAAAAATACTTTTTGGGGACGCTGTGAAATACGTTGGTCTACTACTATTTGCTCTTGTCTGCTTTTTTATTTGGCCAAGAAATTATCGCCCGTTTGAGCCCTCCTTGCTTGCTTATGATATCGTTGATGAAAGCTTTAGCGAATTCGATTGTCCTGGTTTCGATGAAATCGTGTCACAGCCCCTCACCTATTTAGGCCATGGCAGGCAGGCAATTGCTTTTTCGAGTGGGGATGGAAAGTATGTCCTTAAATTTTTTCTCTTTAAACGTTTTCATGATCAAAGCCGAAGCTTTTCTTCCATTCGCAATCTATTCCCAGGGCATCGAAAAATGAAAGACGAGCGCCATTATGCAAGCAGAGAAAAATACATACGCAATGCTCTAAAAAACTACGACACTGTTTTCCGGTCTTTAAAAGAAGAGACAGGTCTTGTCGCTGTCCATTTAAAGGCTCAAATGCTCAACCTTCCCACTTGTCAAATCATTGATCTTTACGGCAAAATCCATACCATCGACCTCAATCGGGCTTCATTTATCGTTCAGAAAAAAGCTCAGGAGCGGGATTGGAGCGCAGAAGATATTCTTGCCGTCCGGAATTTGGCGAAGGAAAGAGCTTTAAAAGGCTTTACCGATCACAAGGGTCATCTCAGTCGTCGACATTTTGCATTTTTGGACAATAAGCCCATCATGATCGATCCTGGCAATCTTGTGTTTCGCCCTGAAATCCTCGCTGATCCTACAAGTGAATTAGAGCGGCTTGATCATTGCCGTCTTTAATGATTGCCCTAAATAACCCGTTAAATTAAAGATCGGGTTAAGAATCGAGGGGTATCATGAGTTGGACTGTCGCCTATCTTCCCGTATTTGTACCAATAGATCAGGGGCTACAAGAAGATGAACAGAAAAAAAAGCTAGCTTTTCGCCATGATCAAACGCAAATTGCAGTGGGTGGAAATAAAGAAGCCCTCTCGAAGCGAATCACTCAAATACTCAAAGGGCAGATATTAGGAGCTGAGTTTCCTCGCACTCCAATTGACTTACGTAATATCGATACGATTTGGGAATTTTATGCTCAAGCGTTCCGGTTTTATGGACCCACTTACAAAAAAAATGTTTGCCCGCTAGACCGAAATTGCCGATCAACAATTTATTGCAAAAATCGACATGAGACAGATCCGATCTTCCACATTACTCTTGGCCCATTGGAGGAAGTAAAAGAGATTCAAGTCATCGACTTTCAAGCGCGCGATGGAAAATCCTATGATGAGATAGGGAAGACCCATCTTGCATTTAGAAAACTATTTTTTCAGACCTCTGATTGGACTGAAATTATTCAAAGAAAAGTGAAAAAAGGGTGTCGTAAACACAAAACCCCCTTTCTTTGCACTATGCATCGATTTAGCCAGCAAGAAAGAAGATGTGGATATGCTCACTCTTTTGAAACGCTTATTTCGCGTCTCATCATACACACTCCGGAACAAGCGATGACTGAAAAATGTGACTATGAACTAGCCGACTGTCCGTTTGGAGCAGCATGCCCAAAGTCCCATGAAGAAGAACCTGTTAGAATTGGAAATTTCTGGTTTTGGGACGGAGAAGAGAAAAAAGAGGATTAATGGAGTCTATTTCCATTCGGGATTGAGGTTCCTGGCTCTAAGAGAACAATCGCGCTAGATTCATCAGACAAGCCAAGAACTAATACCTCAGACATGAATTTACCGATCTGCTTAGGCGGAAAATTCACAACCGCAATCACCTGCTTGCCAATGAGATCTTCTTTTGCATATCGGATCGTGATTTGGGCGGAGGAGCGCTTTTTGCCGAGCGGTCCAAAGTCAATCTCAAGTTGATAAGCCGGTTTTCGAGCTTCGGGAAAATCCCGTACTTGAAGGATTGTCCCAACTCGAATGTCGACTTTCAGGAAATCGCTGAATGAAATGAGATCACTACTTGTTATAGAGAGCTCCAGTTTTCATACCATTCCACTCTTCCTGCGAAACAAGATGAGTCCAATTTTCCCAATTTTGACGGTAGTTTTCGACTTCTGTCTCTTCGACCCAATGAAGCTTAGCGCCCTGTTCGATTTTGTCAGGAAAACGGATGCCATTGAGATGATCGATCTCATGTTGAAAGATGCGCGCCGTATAATCGGTATACTCGCCAGTGATGAGCTGACCCTCTCTATTGTAAGCGCGGATTTTTACACTTTTCGCTCTCGGCACAACTCCGACTACATGATGGTCTACTGAAAAACATCCTTCTTTCCCTTCGACGAGTTCCGAAGACTCTGAGATGATTTCTGGATTGATAAAGACTGTGAGCGTTCCAAGTTCTTTTTTCGTCTGTTCGATACCGATATCAACCAAGATGATCCTCTTGAGAATCCCAATTTGAGGAGCTGCAAGGCCAACCATGACTCGGCCCCCCTCTTCAGTTCGTTCGCCCTGAGCTATAGAGAACATCGTATTGATCAATCCTTGAATTTCCGGGGATTGAATGTCTTCGGGAGGAACGGAGAGAGCGGTTGATTGGAGCAGAGGATCGGATGGGTGATTAAATGGAGTCATAGAAGGCTCTTCGGCTGCGAGAGTTGCTGTAAGGATGAGGAGAGAAAGGAGGGTCTTCACAACACCGCCAATTTTTTTTGGAAAAAAAATTGACGGTAGCCGGATTCGAACCAGCGACACGCGGATTATGATTCCGCTGCTCTAACCAGCTGAGCTATACCGCCAAACTTGTGGAAATTAGCGGGGGCAGGACTCGAACCTGCGGCCTTTGGGTTATGAGCCCAACGAGCTAACCACTGCTCCACCCCGCGATAAGAAAGTAAAAGACTAACACACAATCGCTTTTTCACCAAATTCTTTTCGCGTATTTGTATTTTCTCTCCATGAATTGTAAAAATATATTTACACAAAACTAACACATTCTTTATGAAATGAAAAAGGCGGAGGTTCTTATGACTCCTTCCAATCCCATCCATAGTTTACCCGAAGAAATCCTTATTCATATCGGCACTTTCCTCGATGCAGAGGACGTCGGCTCTTGTCAAAAAGTTGCTAAAAGTTGGCACAAAGCGCTGCAAGATCGCTCTTTGTGGGAGGAACTGATCCGTCCCCTCCTCCTTCAATTCCCCGATTTTGAGCGGCTCGAAGATCCAAAGAAAACCTATCGACTTCTATACAGATTGCTCTATACAAATGAAGAAGAATTAAACGTGCATCTAGAAAAGACCTGCGCCAAAATGAAAATGGATGACCGGATCTACTTCTTCCATAATTCTGGCCTATCTAAACGCCACCTGATGATCGGCGTCTAACGGGATAAAGGAACAGGATAAGTAGGATTATCTTTTCCTGTTTTTCGCTCAATAATTTTATCGTTCCCATCGTTATATCGTTATATCGTTTTTTCAGTGTTATTCCTCAAAAGCTGTTCTGATTTAACCAAAACACAACGATTAAACGATATAACGATATAACGATGAAAGGAGAACTTTAAACAGGATTATCTTTGGGTTGCAGGGCTTCCCTGCATCTTGCGAATCTTGCCTGATCCTTCCGCGAAACGGATCCTGTTTTTCGCTCAATAGTTTTATCGTTCCCATCGTTATATCGTTTTTTTAGTGTTATTCCTCGAAAGCTGTTCTGATTTAACCAAAAACACAACGATATAACGATGAGAACTGTGATTTCTTCTTATTGAGTCAAGAGGGCGATGGTCTTATCCGTTGCTCCTTGCACAGATGTAAGAATAGCCGTCGCTTGCTTAGCGTAGCCCTCACGGAATGATGGCTCGAGGAGTCGTTCAAAATGGGGCGCGATGTCTGAGAGCTCAAGAATGTGTCCCGCTCCTCCTTGCTGAAGAATTTGAGCGATTTCTCGCTGTGCATGCATGTGTGGCCCGAAAAAAGAGGGACAGCGATACAGGCAAGGTTCCAAGACATTGTGACCGCCGATGCGGGGGGTGTAGCTGCCACCCACGAGCGCGGCTACGCTGAGGGAGTAGCAGAGGGGCAATTGGCCGAGTCGATCGACTAGGATGACGCGAGAAGTGGAATCGGGGGAATTCCAGCGGCTATACGAGATAGGAAGCTTTTGCAAGAGTTTCTCCATCGCATCGCTTCGCTCGGGATGGCGAGGAGCGAGAAAGAGTCGATAGCGAGTTAAGAGCGGCTGAAGAAGGGGCAAGAGCAACTCTTCTTCCGGATCGTGCGTACAGCTTAGAGTGATCCAGGGACCGGAACCGAAGGAGTGTTCTAAAGCGACTGTTTGTGGCTTTAGATCGAATTTGAGATTGCCACCTATTTCGATCGGTGAATGGGTGAGGGGCTCAAAACGCCGTTTGTGTTCTTCGTTTTGCACAATAATGAGATCGAAGAGATCGAACAGGCGGTGAGCGAGCGACTTGAAAGTGGAGAAACGAGCCGCAGATTTCTCAGACATTTTTCCACTGACTAAAGCTGCGCGTCCTCCCCTTTTTTTAACGAAATACAAAAGATGATACCAAATATCGGTCTCGATAAAGAGGAGTTGCTCGGGCTTTAATGTCTTGGCCCATCGTTTCATGATCCAACTAAAGTCGAGAGGAAGAAAGCGGTAGGCATCTGCTTGTGGAAGAGAGCGTTTTGCCTCTTCTTGGCCTGTAGCAGTAGTGGTGGTGATCAAGAAAAAGGCATCTGGGCGGTCTTTGCGCAAGGTTTGAAAGAGGGGCTGAGAAGCTTTGACCTCTCCGACTGAGACAGCGTGAATCCAAATAACAGGGCGGTTTTGGGGATCAGGGATATCGAGCCCAAGTCGATCGCGTAAGTTCGGTCTATGACGTCGGAGCAAGATCTTAAGTGCCATAATCAGACACCCAAGTCCGAGCGTAACGTCGTAGAGTAGACTCATTTCGTAACGATATTGAGAAGTTTATTCGGCACGAAAACAGTTTTGACAATCTCTCCGATGATGAACTTCTCTACGTCTGGATTTTTTCGAATGAGGATCATCAATTCTTTTTCGGTGCGATCTTTCGGCAATTCAAAACGACCGCGCAGTTTTCCGTTCACTTGAACGACGTAAAGAGCTGTATCGTCGACGAGATATTCTGGATTGACAGCGGGGATTGATGCGTAGGTCAAAGACTCTGTTTCGCCGAGCTCTTGCCACATCTCTTCTGCGATGTGCGGAGCGAATGGATAGACCATTTGGACAGCCATTTTCAGACAGCTGCGCGGATAAGCGGAAAGTGGAATGAAGTCGTTTAAAAACTCCATCATATGGGCAACTGCTGTATTGAATTGCATCTGCTCAATGTCTTTTGTCACCGTATCGACCAATCGATGAGCGAGTTTCAGCGCGTCGATCGATTCTTCATCGACGACTTTATCGGAAAAGACCATATCGTAGAAACGGTTCAAGAACCGTTTGCAGCCGCTCACCGCGTCGGTGCTCCACGTTTTTTCCCGCTCAAAAGGCCCCATAAACATCTCGTAGAGACGGAGAGAATCGGCGCCAAATTCCTCGATGATCTCATCGGGCGAAACGCCGTTGAGTTTCGACTTGGACATCTTCTCCGTTTGGACGATCAGTTCTTGTCCTTGATAGGTGCATTGGCCGTCTCGCTCGGTTACTTGATTTGGATCGACGTAGCCTCCCTGAGGCAATTTAAAGGAGCGGGCTGTAACCAGTCCTTGATTGCGGAGCGTCATGAAAGGTTCTGGCGTGTGGACAAAACCAGAGTCGAAGAGAACCTTGTGCCAAAAGCGGGCGTAGAGGAGGTGGAGTACTGCGTGTTCGACGCCGCCGACATAGAGATCTACCGGCATCCAGTAGTTGTCAGCCTCTTGGCTCCACGCTTCTTTTTCATTGCGTGGGTCGCAGAATCTGAGATAATACCAGCAAGATCCAGCCCATTGCGGCATGGTGTTGGTCTCTCTCAGCGCTTTTTTTCCGGTGACCGGATCGGTGATTTCAACCCACTGCGGCACTTTTGCAAGTGGACTTTGCCCTGTTGAGGCGGGTTTGAAATCATCGAGCGCAGGTGGAGTCAGAGGAAGCTCATCGAGTTCTAATGCTCGCATTGAACCATCTGCAAAATGGAGAATGGGTATCGGCTCTCCCCAGTAACGTTGGCGAGAAAAGAGCCAGTCTCGGAGTTTATAGTTGATCGTCCGCTTTCCCTTGCCATGTTGTTCTAGCCATTGCGCGATCTTCTCTTTGCCCCGTTCCATATTGAGGCCATTGAGCCACTCGCTATGGATGATGACTCCATCGCCGGTCCAACATTTTTTTCCAGCGAGCACTTCCTCGCGATCTTCATTCTTTGAATCATAAACGGGCACAATCGGCAATTGGTATTGCTGGGCAAACTCAAAGTCTCGCTCATCGTGCGCAGGTACGGCCATCACTGCGCCGGTTCCATAACCCATGAGAACATAGTCGGAGATCCAAATCGGAATCTGCTTGCCAGTCACCGGATGTTTTGCATAAGCGCCAGTCCAAACGCCAGTTTTTTCTTTTGCAAGATCGGTTCTTTCTAAATCGCTTTTTGCAGCGGTCGTTTTTTGGTAAGCTTCAACAGCTGTTTTATGTTTTGAATCGACAATCTGTTCAATGAGTGGATGTTCAGGTGCCAAAACGACATAGGTTGCGCCGAAGAGCGTATCGGGCCGAGTGGTGAAAACAGTAATCGGATCATGGCTTGTTTCAAATGTGATGGCAGCTCCTTCGCTGCGGCCAATCCAATTCGATTGCAACTTTTTCAAATGATCGGGCCAATCGATGAGATCGAGATCTTCGAGAAGTCGATCGGCGTAGGCGGTGATGCGGAGAATCCACTGTTTGAGCGGGCGTCTTTCAACCGGATAACCACCTTCTTTGGAACGGCCATTTTCTACTTCTTCGTTGGCAAGAACAGTGCCGAGCGCGGGGCAGAAGTTGACGTTGATCTCCGCTTCATAGGCGAGCCCTTTTTCAAAGAGCTTTGTAAAGATCCATTGGGTCCACTTGTAATAAGTTGGGTCGCTGGTGGCGATCTCCCGATCCCAATCGTAGCTAAAGCCAAGCGACTGGAGTTGGCGTCGATATGTGTCGATGTTAGCGCGCGTAGTGACGGAAGGATGAGTGCCAGTGCGAATCGCGTATTGTTCAGCGGGTAGACCAAAGCTATCCCAGCCCATCGGGTGAAGGACATTGAAACCGCGCTGTCTTTTATAACGGGCTAAGATATCGGTTCCCGTGTAGCCAGTGACGTGACCAACGTGAAGACCAGCGCCCGATGGATAAGGAAACATATCCAGAACGTAATACTTCGGTTTTGAGCGATCGATCTCCGATTTAAAGATTTTTTTATCTTTCCAAATTTTTTGCCACTTTTTCTCTATAGAACGGGGATCGTATTTCGGTTTCATGGATGAATCTAGGGTTGTTGAATGGGCCGATTATAACACCGATGGGATTTGGGCACTAGGGCCGGATATGCTCGCGGTGGAATTTTCCTTGTTGGTAGGTGCCGATTTGAGCGCCGAGCTGCTCTACTTCTCTACTTCCAAAAATATTTCTCCCCAGATCGCGCATAGCTCGGATCAATTGCGCCGCATACGGTCCTATCGTTTGCCGAATGCACTCCTTTCCTGTACTCGTTCGGTCAAAAAATTGGTCGAGCTGCAACGTGCTATGTCCCCCCTCCATGCCAATGTAGTCAGCCTCCCGTCCCCAGACCGTCACGTGGGCGTGGAGCTGCGACACGTGTCGTGGATAGTAGCGGCGATAGTCGATCTCAACGCCGGGAGTTGGGGCTTGGTACCCGAGATGGAATTGACCTAAAAGAGAGATGCCATCTGAATGGGTCTCTCGGATAATGAGCTTGAGGGGCCGAGTCGCCGATTTCATCCGGAGATTGAAAGCCAAAACCTCCCCCTGCGGCAATCCTGGCCCGTTATATAAATAGGCCGAATCGATGGTATCATTTCGCACGAGTTCATACTGGGCAATGGTTGAACCAAGGCTGTGCCCGATGACCACAGAATAGGGAGTTTTGTCCCTCAGAACCGGTTGATATACTTGCCCTGATTCAAAAGCGGTTCGCCCCAGATCGCTTTCTAAATCGGTAATCAGACTGGAAGTTCCATCAATTTCGCCCGTTCGAAATGCAGAGCCTCGATAGAGCCGAATCGCGGGGAGATTCGTGTCGCGAGTAGCGGGAGTTAAAATATAGCTCACCATCCCCTCTCCGGTGATGATTTTTGACGAAACGCGATAGAATTGAGCATGCCCTTTTGGATGATTGGGCGCAGGAACCAACATTCCGACATCCATCTCTCTTTTCACAACGCGAGCTGCCATATTGTGGGCAAATGTCTCGAAATGATCAGTCGGATTTTCTTTTGTCAGTTCCAATCGCTCGCGATCGGCGAGCAGCGGATCAAACCAAATTCGGGCGAGAGGTTGACTTGGGCGGCCTGTGATTCTCCCGGTGATGCGAGGAATCAAATTCAGCTCTCCAAACGGTTTGGATAAAACTTCCCTTACCCACGCAAATGTCGCCGCATCGAGATCTTCCGAACAGCGAGCCGATTGCAAAAGTAGCTTTAAACTCGGATCGACCCAAAAAGGCCACTCCGTTTTCTGAATCAACGCATCAATATCCGTTGCTTGCACATCTTGAATCCCTACCAAAATTTGCGCGAGCTCACGCGATAAAAGCGGACTCCCCTCTTTCTCTTTTTGCACTAGATCCAGAGAGTAGCGATTGCACAATCTTTGGAGTCTTTCTTCTCCGAGAGTTTCGATCAGATAAGATTTAAAACAAGCGACCGTGCGCCGGTTTTCATCGGTGTAAAAGGCGGGGGAATAGATCCAAGAAATGATTCGGACGAGCCAATCGAAGAGAGAATGACAAAGGCGAAAAAAACAATCCCCTCCGCCCGCATCGTTCACGATCACGATCCGGTCGCTCAAATAAGGGCCAATCCTACCTAAATTGAGTTCCATGCCGATAAAATAGCAGATCGATTCTTAAAAACCATGAATATATGCCTCCGTTTCGCCCCACGGAAAATGGACGGTAACAGAATGACTCAAAGCGAATTGTTTGCTCGTCAAGGATTGTCCGATCGTCACCACCCGACTCCCCTTTTTCATCTTCTCAAAACATTTAGTCATCGCATCGAATTGCTCATCCGTTAAATGAATTCCATACAAGTAGACAACAGTCGCATCGGATAAGTCGACGTCAAAAAAAGACTCCCGCCGAAATTGCGCTGGAATTTTAGCTACTTTTGCGATGAGGTTTGAGAGGTTAACAAACCGAGGAACCCAATCCACACCCAATACTGGACACCTATAATGGGCGGCCGCCCAGAAACAGCTTTTCCCCCTCCCCGATCCCAATTCGACATAGCGATCGTTAGGAGAGAGTTGAGCAGCCTCCATCAATTGATCAAAGACTCTCAGCGGCGTCTCCCCGTATAGGTCAACCTCCGACTCCCCTCTTCTCTCAAGAAACTTTCGGCAAGTCCTGTAAGGATTATAGAAAAGTGAGAAAAACCCTAAAAGCAAATCGGCGACCGCAAAGCGAACGTTTGTGTAGCGCTTTACCGTATTGATTTGTTCTCGAATGAGAAAGCCCTTAACTCGAAAATACAACAACATAATGCGGAACAACTAAGGGGCTATCTGCTCTTGGCAAAACGTTTGCCACATGATGGAGAAAGGGATCGAGATCAAAAATTCTCGCTCGAATATTTCCGTTGTGGTTTGCTGCAACACTGACTATCCATTCGGCAGACATAGGACTGTGGTTTTTGCACGGCAAAAGATCTTCACTTCTCCCAATCTCTCGTATTAAATCTTGGCAAATCTTCGCTTTTTCAATCGTTTCAAAAACAATTGTGGCTGAAGCTCCTCCCCAATAAGAATAAATGGCAACAGCGCCATCTACCGGAAACGATCTCTCTTTGATTCCTGTGATCATTCTATTCCTTTTCTTCAGATTTATTATCGCTCGTGGAGAAAAACGATTTTACTTTTTCAAAAATTGGCACGGCAACAACTCGCCCTTTTTTGCATTGGGCACATTCGGTAATTCCTAGCTTTCGTAAAAAGTCTGGGATAATTTTATTCTCAATTTCTTTTGCTGCATGTAAAAGGGAATGGTGGTTCTGGCTTGTTTTATGAAAATCAAAACCATGATCTAAAAAACACTCTAAAATGGATTGAGTTATGTGAGGAGAGATATAAGCCATTCTTCCTACGTGTAGAAATAAAGAAGCAGGATCGTTTGCAGCTCCCTGTTCTATAAGATAAGAAAGTTTCTCTTTAAAACTGTTGCTATTATTTTGTGCCCACTCCAGCAAACATTCCTCTGCAATAGAAAAACGAGAATCAGTTGTAATTCCGAACTCCTTAAAATCAATCTTCCCAAATTCTTCTATTATTTTTAAAAGTGGTCGCCAGTGCCTTTTTAATAATGCCTGAACAATCAATTTACGTTTCCATTCCGCATTCTGAATGGCTTTCTTTACAGTTAATTCATTAAGAATGCGAACTAGCTCCAGATTTATATCTTCTTTATCATCAGTGCAACTGGCTTGAATTGCGATTTCAAGTGGGGAAGTATGATTAGATGGATTGGGATCCGCGCCACCATCTAGCAATGTCCTTAATATGAAAATATGGCTCTGTTCTAGCCTATAGGGCGGCGGGTCCACTACACAATTAAGCGGTGACTCGCCTTTCTTGTTGCGAAGATTTAGATCAGCTCCCCTTAAGATGAGTTGCTGAACCTCTCCTATTTCGCCGCTTTCAACCGCCTCGTGAATAAGCGCATTCCCATTCAGATCTAATTGATTTACATCTAGAATGGAATAGAGGTAGTCAGCATTCTCGTTGTGTCTTTTTTCTCTAGCTTTATTGAAAGCAGAAACCAGAGCCGCGGGATTTATATGTGGATGAGAAGCTAATTGTTTGACCACTTCTAAGTGGCCGTTTTCAGCCGCTAAAACAATCGCGTTTGGCTGATTTGGATCCACCTTTGCCGCTAATCTCGCTTCAATTGCAGCAGCATCGCCGTTTTCTGCCGCAACATCAATAGGTATTAAATTAACCAACCCATCGATGATTAGTTTGCCTTGTGAATGAAAAGCCTTTTGCAATCTTGCAATAAGCCGATTTTTTCTTTCTCCAAAAATATCGTTGAGATCTTCTAGCGAGTAGAGGGCGTAATCGGCTCCTTTAATTCCCGCTTTTTTGACATCTTCTTTAGAAATCGGTTTTCCACGAATCGAAACGCCAATAAAATTAAATCCCGAAACGTCTACTTCTTCTCTCTTCAATTTAGAAAGCAGATCTATTTTAAAATTGAATCCTTGGGCGCGATCTAAGAGTAAATACAGGCCTTGAGCGCGCTCATTAGGAGAAAGGTTGCAATCAATAATACGGTTGAATGCATAAGTGAGATCTCCGCCATGATCCAACAGCAGGTCAACAATTTCTGGGCAGTTTTCGGTAGCCGCTAGCCATAAAAAATGATATCCACGAATCGGGTACGGCTTTTTAGATAAGAGATACTCTACAGCAACACGATTGCCTGCCTTGGTAGCCTCTTCAAGTTCGTATTCTCTACCCACCTCACCTTTCTTGAATTTCCAAAGGTCACTTTCCAATGCACCGAGATCCACTAGACGTTTTACCTGGTCGAGATCGCCAACGCGTATGGCTAGGCAAGTTATAGGATATTTCCCATCAACAGCTTCAGAAACAGGAAAGGCTTCATCTAAAAATAGTTGAGTTACATCATGTTTGCGATTCAAAACCGAATCTCGAATGAGCTGGCTCAATTTAATATTTGGGTGACCCGGCACATCTGCCTTCCACCAATCGTAAGATCGCCTTTTTTTTGCATTCTGTATAGCTGAACGAATTTCAAGGAGAGAAAGAGGATGGTCTGCTACAGGAAATGATCTTTCTTTAGTTTGTACGACCATTTCAAACCTTGAGAATTATTACTTCTGGAGAAAAGTAATTCATGCTCTTGCTTAGTTTTTGTATTTGCTCTTGGATAGTCTCAATCATTGCGTTTTGAACGCCTTTCGCAGCTTCGGCAGCTGTTTCAGCAGTTTCAAAGCAAAAAGTTGCTTTATAACGAATATCCAAAGAGAAGAGAATCGCTTGTAAACCGTCGATGAAATGACAGGAATAGTTCTCGTCTACTCGAAGAACAGTTAACAGCGCGGCCATGAAGCTCTCTTATTGAGGAAAAATCATCAGCTAGAGAAGCCTTTTAAGGCAAGGGAATCATCACCAATTAATATAGGTGCCGACGTCGATGGGAAGGAAGGTTTCGAAAGGGAGGTTTTTGGCTTTCATGGCGAGGTAGAGATCGTAAGGTGGACGGTGGAGAGGCTCTTCAGCGAGTTTAAAGGTTTTCCAGTGCATGGCCAGGCTGAAGCGGGAGCCGACATCGAGGTGGATTTGGACGGCGTCGGCGGGACTGGTGTGAACCGGGGCCATGAAGCGACGGGGTACGTAAGCGCCGATGGGAATGAGGCTTAGATCAATGGGACCGAATTGTTTGCCGATATTGACAAAGTCAACGGGGTTATAACCGGTATCTCCGACAAAGTAGAAGCGTTTCTTGGGAGAATCGACGATGTAGCCGTTCCAGAGCGTTTTGTCTCGGTCCCAGAGGGTGCGGCCCGAGAAGTGTTGAGTCGGAACGGCTGTGATCGTGCGGCCGTCGACTTGGATGCTTTGCCACCAGTCAAGCTCGCAGACGCGGTGAATGTGGCGACGGCGGAACCAGGGTGAGAGTCCTTTAGGGAGGATCCAGAGGAGATCGGGGTAGAGTTGAGCCAGGGCGCAGACCGTCTTTTCATCGAGATGATCATAGTGATTGTGCGAGAGGAGAACGGCGTTGAGAGGAGGGAGAGCGGCAAGAGGAAAGGGAACTTCGGTACGGCGGCGAAGTCCTTTGATCGGTATGGGAGAGCAATGTTGATCCCAGACAGGGTCGGTGAGACAGCTCCAGCCGTCACATTCAATGAGGTAAGTGCTATGTCCTACCCAAACAGCAGAGGGACGATCTCTATCGAAGGGCTTTGGGCCTGCTGGGTAAATAAAGTTTGAGGGCATGGGCGGAAGAGTTTGCGCATCGGCATAGTAGCCGAAGCGCCAGAGGAGAAAATCCCAGAAAGAGCGTCGCTGGGAGTTCAGATGGGGGTTGATGTAGCGGCCGTGACGTAGGTATGGGGACTGGTTCATATCTGGAAAATATACAAATTTTAATTTCTAACAAGTATTTCATTAAAAGTTTGGTCTTAAAGGTTTTAATTATAAAGAATTCGTTGGGATGATTTTTAAGAATAAGTGTGTTATATTCAACTTTACATCTTAATAAGATTCATATGACTACGAGCCTAACAAAATACCCGGAGGGAAGTATCCGGGAACTCTGGAGCATTTCACTGCCGTTGATGATTTCAACGCTGGCGTCGCTCTTTATGATTTTTACTGACCGTATTTTCTTGGCTCGTTATTCAGTGGAAGCTCTGAATGCATCGGTAAACGCCGGAACGTTAGCCTGGGCCATTTTAGTTGGCTTTGGAATGATCACCGCGATGTCGGAGGTGTTTGTCGCTCAGTACAACGGAGCGAAAAAATACGACCGGATCGGCATTCCGGTTTGGCAGATGATTTGGTTCTCGATTTTCTCGCTTGCCTTGTTTATTCCTCTTGGGATGTGGGGTGGCGATTGGATTTTCAAAGGAAACCAACTAGAAACGACCTATTTCCGCTGGCTGATGTATTTTGGGCCCAGCTACGCTCTTTTAACTGCCTTTGCCGGATTTTTTATCGGTCGCGGTCAAACATCGGTCATGATTTGGCTTGCGGTCTTTGCCAACTTGTTGAATATCCTTCTCGATTGGGTGCTGATTTTTGGTATTGAAGGGTGGATTCCTGAAATGGGAATCCAAGGCGCAGCAATGGCAACGTGCACGGGCTACTTCTTTGAAGCGGCGATGCTCGCTTTTCTTTTCCTGCGCAAATCGAATCGAGAGGAGTTTGGTACGGGCAATTGGAAAATCGACTGGACCGAGATGAAGCGATGCATTCGGATCGGGTTTCCTCAGGGACTCTTTTGCGGTCTTGAAGTATTTGGCTGGTCGGTCTTCTATTGGATGATGACCTCTCTCGGAGAAATGCATATTACGGTCTCGAGCATCTGCCAGAGTTTTACCATTCTCCTCTCTTTTTTCTGCGACGGATTGAGCCGAGGAGCTGCCTCGGTTGCAGGAAATTTGATCGGCGCTAGAAAAACAGAGCTTATTCCTCGCGTTCTTCGTTCTGGGGCGGTTTTATTGGCCCTTTTCTCGTTGGTGACGGTCGGCTTTTTGGTGATCGATCCGCAAGATACCGTTCGCGTCCTCTTTTTTGAGAGCTTTGATGCAGCGCCAGCCGCTGTAGATCCCGCTTTGCAAGGCGCGTTAAAATCGTGCATGACATGTGCATTTATCTACATGTTCTTCGAGGGGTTTAGATGGCTCCTATCCGGAATTTTGGTGGCTGCTGGAGATACATTCTTTCTCCTCGTTGCCGGAGCGAGTTCCGTCTGGGTATTCTTGCTTTTACCGATTTATCTCATCGTCGTTCAAAATCATCTGTCGGTGGAGTACGCATGGGCCATTGCAGCTGTCTATAGCGCTCTATTATTGAGTGTTTATGGAATTCGTTTTGCGCGCGGTGCTTGGAAGGAGATGCAACTCATCGAACCTCCTACTGAGCCTGCTGAAGGGTAAAGTGTAACAGATAAGCGATGGACTTCGCTCTCTCGGCCTGTTCTGCTGTCAACCTTGTCACGACATGATCGTTTAACTCAAACCACTCACCGTTTTCTTTGACATACGAGATGTAATGGCCCATGTGTGGCGTGTTTCCAGGTCCTCGGTGAACGAGAAAAGAATCGAGTTCGTATTCGGGAGCCGCTCCATCGACAATTGGGAAGGGGGCTCTGTCTGGAACGGTTACAGGTGTTCCTATCTTGATTGCCTCACCGGGATAGATAAATCGTTTGAGTTGCACCCAACAAGCGGCTGGCGCTTCTGTAAATCGATAGGTTGTATCGATCGGTTTATAACGGTGCATTACTCCATCTACGCCCATCCTATCGATTCCATCTGGGTCGTGGTCTGTACCATGGAGACTGTTTGGAATGAGATCGAGAAGGTTTGCTGCCCCAGGCTCTTCTCCATTCACAGACATCTCGACAGGAAGTAGGCCGGGATTTCGAGATGTGAGTTTAATGACAGCTTGAGGATTATCCAAAATGTCAGGAAGGCCTGTCGTATCTAAGCGAATGGTCGTTTCGATTACCGCTTTTTGGTTATCAGGAATGAGATGGTAAAGAATTTGGAGTCCTTCCGTAGGATCTTGTTGGGTCGCGCATGAGGGTGGAATTTGATTTGTGATTCCTGCGATGAATTCCCTCATCGGCTGAGTGGAAGTTAACGCATGACTCCAATTGTGTTCATAGGTACCTTGATACGATTCGTAAAAATGGCGGAGCGGCTCGCCGGCCTCATTGTTTTGAATCCAATCCATCAAAGGTCTATCTTTTCGAAGGAGTTGCAAGAGCGAATTTAGCCAGCAATTATTCCCCTCTCTTAGTAACCCGCGGGGAGCATGAGGTGCCATGGCTGAAGGAGGTAGCTGTGGTTTTAATTGGATGCCTTGAGCGGGCTTATTGAAGAGAAAGGCTGTCGCAAAACTGAGGCCGATGGCGGCAAATGGAACTGCGAAAGCGGCCAATCCAACCGGAAGCGCCGAGTAGAGAAGAAAACAGGTGGCCAATGGAATTAAAATGCGAAAAGCGATTTCGGCAATGACAGAAGAGGTTTGTTGCCAGCCCGGAATAGTTGTTTGAACAGATAGAGACTGGATTGGCGTTGGGGCAATTGGATTCAGTGCAGACATCATTCCCTCTATTGTAGCGTAATGGGAACTGTATCAGTCAGATCCGCCTCCCCATAAAATTGAATCGGTCCAGGATAACGGTAACTGTCTTCTAATTCCCATGCCTGTTTTAGGCGGCAAAAGTTTATAAAAGAAGGGGCTTTGATGTCTATAAGAGCTTTCTCAATGACCGGTTTCGATTTCCCTTTTCTCATTTCCAGCCTCATCAAAGCGACAATCGGAATGAATTTTACGCTCCACTCTTCTGGTGGCTGTTTCAGGTTTTGAATCGAGCAGATCACGCCCGTGAGACCGCTCCGAGCTGCAAGCGCAGCCGAAAGTCCCAAAGCATAGCCGTAATTGGCATCGAAATTCGACGGAAGGCACGCTCTCCCCTCATAACCGAGAAAATGATCTTGAACATTGAGCTTTCCTTTAAACTCTTTTCTGACAAGATCGATCAGAAGCTTTTCCGTCTCGATTTTAGAGACCTGCACGTTGCCATGCGGATCACGATCGAGAAGAAGCTGTTTTTGGATCTTTTCAGGGAGACGCTTAAATACTTCACGATTCGTCTCTGTTAAATGAGATTCAACCGATTCAGAAGGGTGTTTGGCGAGAAGCTGGTTCAGCTCTGCAATCAACCCTTTGATTTCAGGCAAAAATTCGATGAGACCTTCTGGAATCAATACGATGCCATACTCTTTTCCAGCATCAGCGCGCCGTTTGATGAGATTAGCTAAGTCTGCGACTATTTGAGCGAGCGTTTTTTCCTCTTCGCCGATGAGAACCAGGTTGGGATGTGTGGCCAGAGCGCATTCATGAGCAATGTGCGATGCGGATCTGCCCATCAACTTGATGAAGTGGTAGTATTTTTTAGCAGAGAGTGCATCGCGCGCAATATTGCCTATGATCTCAGAATAGGTCTTGCAAGCGCTGTCAAAACCGAAAGAAATTTCGATATCTTCGCTGCGCAAATCGCCATCAATTGTCTTCGGAATGCCGATGACACGGGTGGAGATTCCTTGAGCTAAAAAATATTCTGCGAGCATAGCGGCGTTTGTATTGGAATCGTCTCCGCCGATCACAACGAGAGCGTCGAGTTTATGAGCTTGCACTGTTTTAAGAGCAGCTTCAAATTGTTCCGGTTTTTCAAATTTGGTACGGCTCGAACCGATGAGATCGAATCCGCCTTGGTTGCGAACCGAGTCGATGAGTCCTCGCGTCAGTTCCTTTGAGCGATTTTCAATGAGTCCTGAAGGTCCATCGATAAACCCGATGAGCTTGGAACCTTTGGCCAGAGCATCGAATAAGCCGGCGAGAACGTTGTGACCGCCCGATGCTTGACCGCCTGAAAAATAGGCGCCGATGGTGAGCGGAAGAACTTTTCCCTCCCCTTTCACCGCCCGATAAGCGCTCGCAGAAAAAGTGTGGGGAAAAAGTGGCTTCAAATCGGCCAGAGGTTTTCGGTGAGAAGAAATGGGTTCGACATGAACGCCATTTGGGTCTTTTAGAAGAGAGGGAATACGAGGAAGATAGGAGAGACGCTTTTTGTGTAGCGGACTTACCATAGACTCCTTAGCAGGTTGGACTACCTACAGAAATTTGCAAAGCGAGCCCTCCTTCTGAGGTCTCTTTGTAAATATTCATCATGTTTTTACCCGTTTCATTCATCGCGCGTATGCACGCATCGAGAGAAACGCGGTGGGTACCATCGCCGCGAAGAGCGAGTCTTGCGGCGAGAATCGCCTTGTTTGCGCCCATAGTATTGCGTTCAATACAGGGGATCTGAACGAGACCGCCAACTGGATCGCAAGTGAGCCCCAAGTGATGCTCCATCGCAATTTCGGCTGCGTTTTCAATTTGCTCAACACTTCCACCTAATATAGCAGTCAGTCCCGCCGCCGCCATCGAAGAAGAGACGCCAATTTCTCCTTGGCATCCCATTTCTGCGGCCGAGAGCGATGCGCCTTCTTTATAGAGAATGGCTATAGCGGTCGCTGTGAGAAAAAATTGGATGATCGCTTCTTCATCAAAGTCAGGGATGAACTTTTGCGCGTAGTGAAGGACGGCGGGAATCACACCTGCTGAACCGTTCGTGGGGGCTGTCACGACTCTTCCGCCAGCGGCATTTTCTTCATTGACCGCGAGAGCAAACAGACTGACCCATTCCATCACAAGAGTTGGATCTGTTCCAAGACGCTCTTCTGAGCCGACGAGTGAATCGTAGAGAAGTGGAGCCCGTCTCTGCACATTGAGTCCGCCAGGGAGGATCCCATTGGTCAAAATACCCCGCTCCACCGATGTTCTCATCACTTCCCAGAGACGTAAAATCCCGTTGCGGATCTCTTCATCACTATGTTTTACCCGCTCGTTTTGGAGAACGATTTCCCAAATAGGACGGCACTCTCGGTTACAATGGGCGAGGAGCTCTTCGGCTGTCTTATAGGGAAAAGGAACTTCTGTTTTTTGAGTGGGCTTGGGTCCATTCATCGCTTCTTCGTGATCGATGACAAAGCCGCCTCCAACAGAATAATAGAGCTGGGAGTGAAGAAGGCGTCCATCTTTATCGAAAGCTCTGAATTTCAAGGCGTTAGAGTGAAAAGGGAGGCGCTTTCCTTTCAAAAATTGAATGTGTTGTTCAGGATCGAATGAAATCTGTTCACGGCCAAAGAGGCGAAGGGTTTTGTGAAGCTGAATCGCTTCTACGCGACTTGCGACGCTATTCGGATCAACACCTTCTGGCGTCTCCCCTTCTAGGCCCAGAAGAATCGCGATATCGGTCGCATGTCCTTTACCGGTCATGGCCAATGAACCGTATAGCTCGACGATGATTTTGGCTGAATCTTCGAGAAATTCTCTTTCAAATAGCTCATAGAGAAAGCGGCGTGCTGCGCGCATAGGACCCACGGTGTGGGAACTGGAGGGACCGATACCGATCGAAAAGATTTCTAGTACGCTAATCGAACTCACTCAAAAAACTCCACTAGATGTGCCTCCATTTTTAACCGATTTTTTATAATCCCGGCAAGGGAAAAGCAGTCCTAGAATTGTCTATAAACAAATTATTAATTAAGAATATATTCTTGGAATAGTGTATTCTAGTACCTTTATTTATGATTGCTTGTCTGATTCCAGCTCGTTATAACAGCACCCGTTTTCCAGGGAAGCTGCTCGCCCTCGCCAAGGGTAAATCGGTTCTCCAGCGAACATTTGAGTCGGCTTGTCTTTGTTTTGATCGAAAGCAAATTTTTATTGCTACAGATGATGAGCGAATTGAGCGGCACGCAAAAGAAATCGGCGCTCAGGTAATTTGGACCTCGTCCGACTGCATCAACGGGACGGACCGTATCGCGCAAGCGGTGGAGAAGACGAGAGAGCTCGATGGCGCTACTATCATCGTCAACTTGCAGGGCGATCATCCTTGCACAGATCCGCAAACAATTCAGAAAGCGGTGGAAGCGCTAAAGATGGATGAGGAGGCCGAGATGTCAACGGCAGCCGTTCCTCTTACTTCGCTGAAAGATTATCTCTCTCCGCATGTTGTGAAAGTGGTCCGTGATCGAGAGGATAATGCCCTTTATTTTAGCCGCTCACCCATTCCCTATTCGGCCAGTGGCGTCCCCCTTGATGCTCTGCAGCATGTCGGTTTGTATTGCTTTCGAAGGAACTTCCTTTTAAAATTTGCCCGTCTCGCGAATACCCCCCTGCAAAAACAGGAAGACTTAGAGCAGCTGAGAGCTTTAGAAATGGGCTATCGGATTAAATTGATTATTGCAAAAGAATCGTCCCTCGGCGTCGACACGCCTGAGGATTTGGTCAAACTTGAGGAGTTTCTATGTCGATAAAATATCTATTCATCACTGGAGGCGTCGTCTCCTCTCTCGGCAAAGGGATTACCTCCGCCTCAATCGGTCAATTGTTAGAACAACGGGGCATCAAAATTGCCATGTTAAAACTCGACCCCTATTTGAATGTCGATCCAGGAACGATGAATCCTTTCCAACACGGCGAAGTGTATGTCACTGATGATGGAGCGGAAACCGACCTCGATTTAGGCCACTACTACCGCTTTACCCATACTCCTTTGTCAAGAGCTTCCAATGCAACCTCTGGACAAATTTACGACACCGTAATCAAAAAAGAGCGCCGCGGCGATTACCTCGGCAAAACCGTTCAAGTGATCCCCCATGTCACTGATGAAATCAAAAGTCGCATCCTCGCCTGTGCGCAGCAGGAAAAAGGGATTCAGGTAGTCCTGGTTGAAATCGGCGGTACGGTGGGCGATATTGAATCACTCCCCTTTATGGAAGCGATCCGACAATTTCGCTACGAGCGGCCAAGTGACTGTTTAAATGTCCATCTAACCTACGTTCCGTATTTGAAAGCAGCTGGTGAAGTGAAAACAAAGCCAACGCAGCACTCTGTTCAGGCATTGCGAGAAATTGGAATTATTCCCGATCTCATTCTCTGCCGCTGCGAGGAGGAACTCTCTGACGATATCAAAGAAAAAATCTCTCTTTTCTGCAACGTTCGAAAAGAGGCGGTCTTTGACGAAAAAGATGTGGCCTACAGCGTTTACGAAGTACCGGTCGATCTCCATCGCCAGGGAGCGGATGCGATGATTTGCAAGCTCCTCGGTTTGGAGGCGCGCTCAGCCGATTTGACGGAGTGGGAAAAAATGCTCCACACCGTTCTCAATCCAAAAGGCAAGGTGACGATCGGCATCGTCGGCAAATACATGGATCACCAAGACGCCTACAAATCGGTTTTTGAAGCTCTCCATCATGCTGCGATCTCCGCTGGCGTTGAGCTGGAAATCCGCCGCTTTGAATCAGACCGGATTGTCGAACAAGGCAGCGTTGAAAAAGCAATTGGCGGCTGTGATGGGTATGTTGTGCCAGGTGGATTTGGCGAGCGCGGTTGGGAAGGGAAGGTTTTGACGGCGAAATATTGCCGCGAAAAAGGAATTCCTTACTTCGGTCTTTGCCTCGGCATGCAGGTGCTCATCGTCGAATTTGCACGTCATGTATTAGGATTATCAGACGCTCACTCGACGGAAGTCAATCCACAGACGGCAAATCCGGTGATCTCCATGCTCTCTGAACAGCGCGGAATCAAAGATCTCGGCGGGACGATGCGGCTCGGTAGTTATCCTTGTGCGTTGAAGAAAGATTCTCTCGCTTATCGATGCTATGGCAGTCTTCTCATCCACGAACGGCATCGCCATCGCTATGAATTCAACAACGCCTACAAAAAGCAATTCGAAGACGCAGGGATGCTCTTTTCAGGAACACTCGAGCATGGCAATTTGTGTGAAATTTCTGAAATCCCCTCTCATCCTTGGATGCTCGGCGTACAATTCCACCCCGAGTTTAAATCAAAACCTCTCGAAGCACATCCTCTTTTCCGCGATTTCATCCAGTCGATTGCGATCGCTCCCAAAAGAAGCGAAAAACCAAAGCACGAGCGAGTCAGCACATAAATGGGGCGAATCGCGGCGATTGACTTTGGCTTGAAAAGGATTGGAATTGCTCTGTCCGATGAACGAAAAAAAATCGCCTTCCCGCTTGAAACCGTAGCAGGTGGAAAAAAGGCGATTGAGAATATCAAGAAGGCTTTGGGCAGTCGACTCAAAGAGGTGGAGTTGATTTTGATCGGTCTACCCCTTTTAATGAATGGGCAAGAAGGCGATATGGCTCTGGCCGTAAAAAAATTCGGAGCTGAATTAGAAGCGTCTCTCACCATCCCCGTCCAAACCATCGACGAGCGTCTTTCGAGCAAAATGGCCGATCGAAGTATGCGCGAGTTTCATTTGAACAGAAAAGAAAGAACCGAGATGATAGATACTGCGGCAGCGGCCATGCTTCTGCAATCGTATTTGGATCGCGCATGATAATGAATGAGTGTTCGGCGGAAGAGCTCTTTGAGAAATTAAAGAATATCCATGTCGATCATCCTCTTTGCAAGTATACACTCGAGCGATGCCGCAATCTCGCCCCCGCCATCAATCGAATTCAAGAGCTAAAAATCGAGCGCAAGGCAGTGGTTCTCGCCCATAGTTATGTCCACCCAGACATTGTTTATGGAGTGGCCGACTTTGTTGGCGACTCTTATGCACTTGCGAAAGCAGCGGTACAATCTCAAGCTGAAACGATCGTTTTCCCCTCTGTTCGGTTCATGGCTGAGACGGTGAAGATTCTCAATCCAGACAAAACCGTGATCGATCCAAACCCCAATGGCGGCTGCTCTCTCGCCGATAGCATCACGGCGGATGAAGTGCGGGCTTTGAGAAAGAACCATCCCAACCATACCTTCGTCTGTTACGTCAATACGACCGCTGCGGTGAAAGCCGCTTGCGACGTGTGCGTTACATCCTCCAATGTCTACCGAATCATGGAGCGCCTTCCGACCGATAAAATCTTCTTTCTCCCCGATCGATTGATGGGAGAAAATGTGAAACAGTGGCTTGAAAAACGGGGCGTGAGAAAAGAAATTCTCCTTCATCCAGGCACCTGTTACGTGCATGAGCAGATCGAGCCAAAACAAATCGATGAAATCCGCGCCTCTCATCCGAATGCTCTGGTCTTAGCCCACCCGGAATGTAAACCAGAGGTTGTCGCTAAAGCAGATTATGTTGGATCGACCAGCGACATGCAGAGATATGTTTTTGAGACGCAAGGGCAGCAACGCCCCTTCTTTCTTCTCACAGAGTGTGGCGTAGCCTCTAGAGTGTCTGCAGAAATTCCCAACGCGAAATTAGTGGGTGGATGCTCGGTCTGCCAATTCATGCGGTCCAATTCCCTCTCTTCTATCCAACAAGCGTTAGAAAATCCCAAACCACACCAGATCGTAACGATCGACCCCTCGATTCAACAACAAGCTTACAAGACTCTCGAAAGGATGTTTGATTATGCAGAATGATCCCCACCCATTAGCCGAACAAGGGCGCAATACTCGTTTGATCGATCCTTGTGTCCTGGTCATTTTTGGGGCGACAGGCGATCTCACGGGGAGAAAATTGGCCCCTGCCCTCTACAATCTCGGGCGCGATGGACTTTTGCCGCCCAATTTTGCTTGCGTGGGTTTTGCGCGCAGAGATAAGAGTGATGAGCAGTTTCGAGAAGAGTTAAAAGAAGACATCAACAGTTTTTCCCGGGTCAAACCGATTGATGAGGCCTATTGGAAACACTTTGAAGAGCAGATTTTCTATCACCGCTCAGAATTCGATGATGATCAAGGGTATGAGCAACTCGCCGAGCGACTCAAACAACTCGACACTCGTTTCGCCACGCGTGGCAATCGGGTCTTTTATCTCTCCGTACAGCCGAAATTCTTCCCCGTTATCGTTGAAAAGCTCCGAAAACACGGCCTCATCTACGACACCAATGATCAAGAGGGGCGCTGGTCGAGAGTCATCATTGAAAAACCGTTTGGCCACGACTCCGCCTCTGCGGCCGCTTTACAAGCTGATATCTCCAAAAACCTCGACGAATCGCAAATCTACCGCATCGATCATTACCTCGGCAAAGAGACGGTCCAAAATCTCCTCGTCTTCCGCTTTGCCAATTCCATTTTCGAATCGCTGTGGAATTACAAACACATCGACCATATCCAAATCACGGTAGCCGAAGATATCGGTATTGGAACGCGCGGCCATTTCTTTGAAGAAGAAGGACTCTTGCGCGATGTGGTTCAAAACCACATGATGCAGCTCCTTTCGCTCGTCGCAATGGAGCCGCCGGTCAGCCTATCAGCTGGAGCGATCCGCGACGAAAAAGTCAAAGTGCTCCAATCGATCCGACCTCTTACGCAAGCCGATTTCGAGCAGACGGTCGTCCGCGGTCAATACGGAACCGGCTATATCAATGGAGAAACAGTTGTCGGCTACAGAGAAGAAAAAGATGTTTCGCCCCAGTCTAATATTGAAACCTTTGTGGCATTGAAACTCTACATCGACAATTGGCGCTGGGCTGGGATCCCGTTTTATCTTCGAGCGGGCAAACGACTCCCCAAACGAGCGACCGAGATCGCCATCACCTTTAAAGATGCGCCAGGAGTTCTCTTTCAGCAGAGAGATCAACACAATCCGGCGAACGTCTTGGCGATGAGAATCCAGCCCGATGAGGGAATTGCGATGCGAATCAACTGCAAAGTGCCCGGACCCTCAAGTCCGATTCAACCGGTGAAAATGGACTTCCGCTACGGTTCTTATTTCGGCCAAACGCCACCTGAAGCTTACGAACGACTCATCTGGGAATGCATGATAGGCGATAACACGCTCTTCGCTCGCAGCGATGAAGTCGCTCAGTCGTGGCGCATTTTAACGCCTCTGCTCAATTATTGGGCTGCCAATCCGGCAAAGGATTACCCCAATTATTCTTCAGGTACGTGGGGGCCGAAAAAAGCCGATGAGATGATGGCAAAAGATGGCCGGACCTGGAGAATTCTATGAACTCCATCCAGCAAATTGTTCCCCCTTCCAAAATCGAATCAGAACTACAGAAGATTTGGGAAGGGCTGGTTAAAGAGAACAAGATGCGGGCGTCTTTGTTTAATTTGATCGTTTTCAATCGCTATTCAGAGCGAACCGATTATTTTCGCAATATCGTCCAAAAAGTGATCGAAAAATTTCCCTGCCGCATTTTATTTATTTCGGAAGATCCGAGCGCTCAGCAACCTTATCTTAAAACGGCCGTTTCTGTTGCGCTACCCAGCAAAGAGAGCACGATCGCCTGCGATCAAATCGATATCGGTGTCGCTGGCTCTGATTTAGAGAAAATCCCCTATGTACTCCGTCCTCACCTCCTCCCTGACTTGCCCATCACCCTTCTTTGGGCGGAAGACCCTTCTCAACCACACCCTCTCTTTGAGCCGTTAGCCGCGATGGCCCATCGGATCATTTTCGATTCAGAGTCAGCCGACAACCTCCTCGACTTTTCTAAAACAGTGCTGGCGCTGAGCGAGAAAAGGGGGATCGATCTGGCCGATTTGAACTGGGCGAGAACAGAGGGGTGGCGCGATCTGTTGGCTTTTGTCTTTGATACGCCCGATCGAGTGCAAGAGCTCCTCTCTGCCTCAGATGTGAAAATTGTCTACAATAGTCGAAAAACGGAATTTTTTTGCCATTTGAAGATCCAGTCGATGATTCTACTCTCCTGGCTGGCCGTCCGATTAGAATGGTCACTGCAAAAGACATCCAAAGAGCTCAAATTTGAATTCCCCAATCTATCCGCCTCGATTGAGTCGACCATTTGGGAAAAATTAGGCCCGGGATCGATTATTTCGATTCAACTGACGACAAAAGACGGGACTCATTTC
>JBEHXF010000022.1:0-30125 GCA_048498835.1 Chlamydiota bacterium
TCTTCCGAAATATTAAGAGGATTTCTACCTCGAAGCGCAATATGATGCCTTAGGTCGATTAGATTGGGCTACTAATAGTCTACAAGGCGAAACTCAATATTCATACGATGGACTCTCTCAACTCTCAAAAGAAAATACTAAAGAATATTCCTTCGATTCGATCGGTAACCCTATCGGAGAAGGCTATGAAGTCAATGATCTGAATCAACTCCAAAGCACTCCAACCAGCCACCTTCTATTCGACCTTAATGGGAATCCCATACAAAAGCTCCCCGAAGACGATCTAGATACCCAATATCAATTCGATGCTTTAGATCGACTCATCGAAATCAAACAATCCACTAAACTAGTCCGCTACCGCTACGACGGTTTATCTAGGCTTATATCCAAACAAGTCCTTTCTCTCGTAAATAACGATTGGTCTCAAGACGGCCTTCTCTTCTTCATTTTTGAGGGCGAAAGCGAGATCGGCGCATATGATCAAACTGGTAAAATCGTCCAGCTTAAAGTACTCGGCCTTGGGGTGCAAGGAGACATTGGAGCAGCGATAGCTATTGAACTCGATGGAATTCCTTACGCTCCCCTTCAAGACTTCCGCGGCAATATTCTAGCGCTGCAAACTTCTTCCCACCAAATTCTAGAGCAATACAACTATACAGCCTTTGGAGAAGAAGAAAATGCCGATTACCTCAATCCCTGGAGATTTTCGTCCAAACGCTCCGATGAGAACCTCATTTGTTTTGGTAAACGTTTCTACGATCCATCCCTCCAACGCTGGCTTACACCCGATCCTCTCGGATCTTTAGACGGGCCCAATCTATACGCCTACGTCTGGAATAACCCCACAAACCGCCTCGATGAACTCGGTCTTTTTTCAGACAACGCATATGATCCTAAACCATATGGAAGAGGTTCATTATCAGAATTAAATGGCTTTAAGATAATTTCTTGCGATGGATGGGTCCATCCCTACCATCCTGACATCTATGTAGGCCAGCAAGTAACAATATCAGCAACATTAATCGGAAATGCAAATATTACTCTCCAATTTTCCCCCGAAGATATGTCGAGTTTTAATTCCCATTTACGTTCCATGTTCTCAAATATAGATTGGAATAGTTCATTGCAAGGAAAGGACCAGTCCTCTATTGTGACCCTCGCAATTTTAGTTAATGGCATTAATGTACAACAAAATGAACTTTTTGACTCAGCCGCTAACTTGCACAAAGAACTAGGGGGACAATGTCCAGTAATTGGTTTTTATAATCGCACTGTAAGTGTTGCAAGTGACATGGCCAGAATCGTTATAGAATCTAATGGATTCGACACAACTTCAATTGTGGGTCTTAGACAAGTGCTTTGTTGTGTTATGGATTTTTTTTCTACCACCTGCCCTAATTACATAGTATTCTTGGCTGGGCACAGCGAAGGAGGATTAATTATCTACCGCGCAATAGAAGGAATGGATCCAGCGCATAGGCTAATGGCTTCAAGTCATTTACACATAAGAACGTTTGGTAGTGTAATGGAAATACCCAAAGTTTTTGGAGTGGATACATTAGATATTTGTTCAACTGCAGATACGGCAGCTATAAGAGCAAAAAAACTCCTTACTGGAAGCTCCCCACATGGATGTAACGTACAAATGATTCGTTGCATCTCAAGATTTAGGCACAGAACATGGTGGGGTGGACCAGATCACAATTTCACTGGACCAACCTATAGTAAGGCCCTAAAAAATAACATTGAAAACCTTAGGACTACATATGAATTCGTATATCAGGGCAATCGTTAGAACGTTTTTATTTTTTTTAGGAATGAACACTTATGAACTATATTCAGATCAATATAAATACGTTAAATCTGAAAGAGAAATTTATGCAGATAAGGTAAGTTATGAGTTTATAGATGAAGTGAGAAAAGAATACTCCCTATCATTAGAAGGATATGGCGGGAGTATGCCTGAAAAAATCGAATCAATTGAAATAATGTTTGAATCGAAAAACAAGGCAACAATTAACGATGCAAGATGGTTGTTAATTTCTTTAAAAGAAAAGTTCGCGAATAAAATAAATAACAATCAAAAAATCAGACCTTTTTTAGCTGAATATCCCTTTTCTCTCGCTAGAGCAAAAATATGCATCTCATTTCAAGAAGGAAATGAATCAAATACCGTAGATTATGTCCATGTGGGTAAAAACAAAGTATTTTATTGCAAGCTTAATCAAACGGACGGGTCATATGAGCATATGCTTGTGGAATCATTTGACGACGCTCTAAAAGAGTTTGATTCTTCGAAAACGCCGTTAATTTTCAATAAATCAATCAAATAGAAATTAATGAAAAAATTAAATCAAACGAAAAAAATTTGGAAAATTATTCCTTTTATTGTGCTGATCAAAAGCGGGCTTCATGCTAAACCCTACAACTACTTATCTACAGAACGCGAAATTTACGCTGAAAAAGTAAGCAATGAGTTCATCAAGGAAGTCAGCGATGAATTTGGGCTTTTGGTAGAAGCATACGGCGGAAGTATGCCTGAAAAAATCGAAAAAATAAATCTAAGATTCCAATTTAACAAGCCAGTTACTGTTGAAGAAGCGCGATGGCTCTTAATAAATTTAAGAAAAAAATTAGCATATAAAGTAAATGAAAATGAAAAAAATACGTCCGTTTTTAGCTCAATATCCTTTTACTCCAATTAGAGCTGATATCGATCTTTCTTTTCCAAAAACAAATAATGCAGATGAAGTAGATTATGTATTTGTAGACAGAAATAAGATTTTCTACAGTAAATACAATCAGACAGAAAAAATATACAAAGACATATTAATCGAATCCCTTGATGATACATTAAATCAATACGACGAATCTAAAATACATTTAATTTTTCAAAAAGATAAAGTTTAAGATGAAGACATTCAATAAAAAGAAACTAATTACTTGTTTTCTATTTCTTCTTATCGACCAAATCAAAAGTGTGCTTTATGCTAAACCATATGAATATGTTCAAAGGCAGGATGAAATATATTTAGACGAGATAAGCGCAAATTTCATAAATGAAGTTGAAAAAGAATTTGGATTATCCCTTCATGCATTTGGTGCAAGCATGCCCGATAAGATCGAGATGATTAATTTAAGATTTGAATTAGAGAAAGCGGTTACTGTAGAAGAAGCTCGTTGGCTGTTAATCAATTTAAGAAAAAAACTATCATCCAAAGTAAATGAAAATGGGAAAATACGTAAATTTTTAGCTGAATATCCATTCACACCTGAAAGAGCTAATATCACTCTTTATTTTCCTGCAAAAAATGGAATAAACAATATAGATTTTGTTCACGTCGGAAAAAATAAAATATATTACTGTAAATACAACGAAAAAGAAGAAAATTACGAGGATTTTTTAATCGAACCATTTGATAAAGCGCTAAGTGAATATGACGCTACTCAAATTCCATTAATTTTTCAAAAAAAATAAAGTTTAAGATGAAGACATTCAATAAAAAGAAACTAATTACTTGTTTTCTCTTTCTTCTTATCGGCCAAATCAAAAGTGAGCTTTATGCTAAACCATATGAATATGTTCAAAGGCAGGATGAAATATATTTAAACGAGATAAGCGCAAATTTTATCCGAGAAGTTGAAAAGGAATTCGGATTATCACTTAATGCTTTTGGCGCAAGCATGCCAGATAAAATTGAAGCAATAAATTTAAGATTTGAATATGACAAAGCAGTTACCATCCAAGAAGCGCGATGGCTGTTAATTAACTTAAGAAAAAAATTAGTATCCAGAGTAAATGAAAACGAAAAAATACGTCCTTTTTTAGCTGAATACCCTTTTACTCCTGCAAGAGCAAATATCTCTCTTTGTTTTCCAAAAGTAAGCAAAATTGAAAAGGTTGATTTTGTGCACGTAGGCAAAAACAAAATCTTTTATTGTAAATACAATCAGAAAAAACAATCATATGACCATCTCTTAGTCGAGTCACTTGATGACGCAATAAAAGAATATAATCTATTAAAAATGCCATCAATTTTTAAGACCTCAGCCATATAGAAAAAAATGAAAAAATCAAGGTGGCTATTTATATTAGTAATATTTATTGGGCTAATAGAAGCTCGGCTTCATGCTAAACCGTATGAACATATTCCAAGACAGGATGAAATATATTTAGATGAGATAAGCGCTAATTTTATCCAAGAAGTCAGCGATGAATTTGGGCTTTTGGTAGAAGCATACGGCGGAAGTATGCCTGAAAAAATCGAAAAGATAAACTTAAGATTTCGTTCAAATAAGAAGACCTCTATCGATGAAGCTCGATGGCTGTTAATTAGTCTCATGCAGAGACTAGCCGAACAAATTAATCAGGATGAAAAAATACGCCCTTTTCTAGTGGAATATCCTTTTCCTGCTACAAGGGCAAACATATCGATAAATTTTCTAAAAACATCTTTGGATGAATTAAACACCGTTGACTTTGTTCTTACGGGCAGAAATAAGGTATTTTATTGCAAATTCGATCAAGAAGAAGAGTACGAAGACTTACTCGTCGAATCTTTTGATGATGCTTTAAAAGCCCATAAAGAAATAAATTTGAAGCGCGAATAAATTTGGAGAAATATGGATCGACTCATTGGATTATGTGAAAAGTACTGGATGGCAATCGCGGGAAGCGCCCTTATTTTATTCTCGTTAGGTTATTTCTTATGGTATGCATTCAATATGCCCTGGCTGAGCATAGGCTCAAAAGTCGTATGCTCTTATGCTTTAGCTGGGGGAACATTTGTTGGCGGCATTCTATTGCATTCCAGATCCAGGACGGGAAGCAATGTTCTATTGGCCATCGGAGGAATCGCTTCGTTCCTTATATCGTATTTAGCGCATGTTTATCTCGGGTTATTTGACCTGAAAACTACGTTGGTATTTGTCTGCGCTACGATTGTTCCGATAGCCTTAGTTTCTATCCGGTTCAATTCTCAACCACTGATCAGTTTGGCTACCTTTGGCGGCTTCATTATTCCAGCCTTTATACCCTTGTCTCCAAACGCTTTTCCCGATCTCACTTTTTACATTTTAGCGCTTCAAATTATATTCTTAGCCTTGGCTGTTAGTTACCAGTGGCCTGTAGTTCTTATGTTAGCTTCTTGCGGCCCTGTGTTATCATTTTTTACGTTTGTCATTGACACTCCTGAATGGTTTTTCATCCTCGAGTCCGTCTTCTTACTGAGTGCTGTTACACTCGCTATCTTGAAGCGAAATTGGTATCAAAGCGCAATCGTTCCTCTCGCTCTGTGGATGCCGGCTACATGGTTGGCGTGCCATGGTGAATATTCATATTGCTGGCCTCTTTTCTCTGTTGGGTTCATTACTTTCTCTTATTTGAGTTACAAGATCAATGAAGAAAACCCTTCCAGAGCCACGCGGAGATTTTTATTTGTTTCTGCAGTATTAATCGGCATTTGGATGCCCTGGGCCTTCCCTCCAAAAATGAGTTATTTATGGAGTGTCGTTTGTGGTAGCGGCCTCATTATGGGAGTCATTTATGCCATTACGAAATATGTAAAAAGACCCACTCTTACTCGGGTGATTCCCCTTCTTTACATCCACGTTTTTGCTTTTTGCTTTCTTGAAATCTTTCTTTCAGACGAAATTACAAAAAAAATATTTTCTTTTGAGCTATTACTACTAGCTCTAATCCTTGGAATTTCACAGTTCTTGATTGCAAAAGGTGAGTTTTTTAATCCAAGGAAAACTTGGCAATGGACTCCAGGGATGCTTTCGGCTATTTGCTTACTGACCCAATTTTATATGTTAGGGCAACACTATTTCGAATTGCTAGCCTGCCGAAGTTTAGTCCTATTAATTGCTTCTTTTGTTGCAGTTTCCTCATTCTATCTAAGCAAGAAATATATGAATCAAAACCTGAAGATATTTAGCTATATTCTTTCTGTTATTATTTTCGTTCGTCTATTTCTTTATGAGCTCTGGGAAATGCCGATCTTGGCAAAGATGATTACGTTTTTCTTCATCGGAATTATGTTCATTGCAACAGCTTTCATACAGAATAAAGCGAAGACACCCCCTCCAATACCCAACCAAGAATAGAGCAAGTGGAGTGGAAAAAACATGAACACATTTGAATGGTTTGTATTCAATTTCTTAATGACCAAGCTGTTTATGGTCAGCTTGGTATTTGGTTGCGCTTACGGGTGTCTTGTTCCAGCAACTTACAAAAGTTATCTAAATTGGAAGAGTGATCCGTTACCAGCGAAGTTTTCAAGCCTGGTGGTTTTGGGTTTTACATCCGTTTTCATAATTTTTTCTGCATTCCCTATTTTCTTCACGGAAACAGAGAGACTTCAAGAGATGCTTCCCGAAGAATATAATTCCCTGATTGTTTTTTTAATTTTAGGTGTTCTAACTTCAAGTTTTTTCCTTCCAAAAGCCTACGAACTCTATCTCAAGCTGAAGGTATCTAAGAAAGCGAAAGATTTCACAGCGATGGTCTTTTTAGGGACCATCGCTCTGTTCTTTATGAGCTATCTTGGTGTTTCGATACTGAAATCAGCCGTTGGATTATCTAGAGTTGGACTTTAAAAGGTCTAAGGCGGGAGCCATACTATCCAGAGCAGCCGAAAAATCAGGATGAACTTCGATTTTTTTGCTTTCTTCTTCAATTGTATTCCAAAGTTGACCGGTTTTTTCATCGAGCATCATTGGATACTGAGGAATAATTCGAGAAAAGAGTTCCACTTTTTGTTGTGTAGTCAGGTCTCTGTAAGAATTAATTAGCGTTTGTTGACCTTCAAGATAAACAGGAAGTTTAGAAATGACAAGAGTCTCTCGCTGTGTAGTTGAATAAATGAGAAAAAACACTAAAAGTATATTTGCAAAAGAGTGCTTATACACGACTTCATCGCTTTTTAGACTCTGAATAAAATCAGCCCAATTAGCTTTTGGATAAAGTATCTTTAACGTTTTTATTGAATGGAAAATAAAGCCATCTGTTTGAGCAGGAGAAAAATTTTCCATCCAATCTAGGTTATTTAAGAGCTTATCCCATGTTTGTAGGCCGGCGCCCTCTTCTAGAGAAGGAAATTCGGCTATTCGTTCGCTCTCGGCTTCGGTAGGTCGAGAACTAATCTGGCTGCTTCTAACTTCTTCTGTCGTAGCAGCGGTTCGTCTTGGTCGTGGAGAGAGATCGTCAATCAGACATAAGTTAGCCACTTTGTCAAATCCACAGGCGTTCAATCCAGCTCGGACTAGATCGACTACGAGAGCTGGAATCACTGAGAAAAATGCTCCAGCGATCAGGACTACCTTAAGGGCCGTTTCAAAACAGTCAGTTGGCTGGTCTTCATAAATCTCAGAGCTAAATGTCAGTACGTTCTGAGTATAGAGAAAGGACTTAGGAACGTAATTCGAAAAAATTGCGATGCATGTCATAAAAACCTCGTTGAAGGGGCGAGAGTATAAAGTTGACTCCAAAAAACTCAAAGGAATTTGTTTAAGCGCTTATCATGTTCTTATGAAATAAGAACAACATGCAAATATACAATTAGCCGTCTTAGCAGCTTTCATTGCAGCAAGATTTCTAGAGTCTACCCAAACTTTTTCTCCTTTTGCTATTTCCACAAGCCGAAAACCATGCAGGCTATAATTGTATCGCTCGGTTGATTCATAAACTTGTTGCGTGCCTTCAAGTTGTCGATAAAGGTTGATTGGTTTGAAAAACTCGTAGGCAGTTTTACCTACTTTTTGTGCAACGACCATGCCGTCACAATCCGATTCTGCTAACCCAGGCGTAACAGGCACGGTGGAACCATCGGGCGCTCTTACAAGAAGAACGGGGTATTTTTCGAATTTATGTCCAAGCTTAGGTAGAAAATGAATCTCGCCAACTTGCCACTCCCCTTCTGCGTTGCGAATGGGTGAAATAAGACTATCTGGATGATCTTGTACGGGTCCGAATTTTCCTTTGTAAGTGGCTTCGCGCTCGGATAGGGTTTTTTGAATGCTTACTTGATCAGCAGGATTTAACGCTGTCGCTTGGATACTCATAGTGTCTCCTCTGTAGGGGAATTTTTAAGAAATGACAAAACTTTTATCAATGCAGGATGAAAAAGTCAATTCTTAATCGAGAAGCTTTTTGAATTGCTCTTCAGAAAGTATGGAGACGCCGAGCTCTTTTGCTTTGTCGTACTTCGAGCCTGGCTCTTCGCCGACGAGGACATAGTCGGTTTTCTTAGAGACGGAACCGGTGACCTTGCCCCCACGCTCTTTGATGAGGGCTGCCGCTTCATCGCGCGAATAGGCGGTGAGCGCGCCTGTGAGGACAAAGGTCTTGTTTGCAAAGGCGTGGCCGGTGATTTTCTTTTGGGCTGTCTTTTGTGGCTGAACGCCGTGCGCGAGGAGGAGCATGATCTCTTCAAGATTATCGGTGTCTTGGAAGTACTCAGCAATGGCGAGAGCGGTTTTTTCGCCGATTCCGTCGATGTCGAGGAGCTCGGTGGGAGTGAGGTGAGTGAGATGGTCGACGTTGCGGACGTACTCAGCGAGAAGATCGGCTGTTTCTGTGCCGACGTATTTGATGCCGAGGCCCATGATGAAGCGAGAAAGGGGCGGCTTGCGGGAGGTTTCAATGCTGTCGAGGAGATTGCGGATCGATTTCTCTTTAAAGCCATCGAGGCGTGAGAGTTTTTCTTCATCGAGAAGATAGATATCGGAGATGCGAGAGACGAGCCCCTTTTCTACCAGCTGCTCGACGACGCGCTCACCCATGTGCTCGATGTCGAGAGCGTGCTTCGATGCGAAGTAGATGATGCGCCGGACACGCTGACCGAGGCACTTGAGACTGGGACAGCGAACGGCGACTTCGCCTGGTCGATGGACGGTGGGGGTTTTGCAGATGGGACAGTGGGTGGGCATGTGCCAGGGTTTGGAATGAGCGGGGCGCTTGGAAAGATCGACCGAGACCACTTTTGGGATTACATCGCCCCCCTTTTCGATGATGACGGTATCGCCCACGCGAATGTCTTTACGAGCTACTTCTTCTTGATTGTGGAGAGTGGCGCGAGAAATGGTGCTACCGGCGAGGAAGACAGGCTCGAGTTCAGCGACGGGTGTGAGGACGCCTGAGCGGCCAACTTGGACAGTGATCTCATGGATGAGAGTGTGCGCCTGCTCTGGAGCGAACTTGTAAGCGGCGGCAAAGCGGGGCGTTTTGCCGGTGTGGCCGAGTTGTGACCAATATTTTAGGTCATCGACTTTGATGACGAGGCCATCGATTTCAAAGGGAAGATCATCGCGGAGTTCTTGGATTTTTTTGGAGAACTTCATGATGGCGGGAAGATCATGGGCTACGGTGAGATGCTCAGAAGAATATGTGGGAAGGCCGAGTTTTTTGAGATAGGTGTGAACCTCATGCTGCTTGGCGACGGGCGAAAAGCCTTCTGCAATACCATAGGCGATGAGGTGGAGCTTGCGTTTGGCTACTTCGCGCGGATCGAGAAGCTTGAGAGAGCCAGCTGCGGCGTTGCGAGGATTGGCAAACGGCTCGAGGCCCTCTTCTTCCCGTGCGGCGTTGAGAGCGCGGAAGGTAGCTAAGCCGAGATACACTTCGCCGCGCACTTCCATGATGTCGGGGATATTTGGACCTCTCAGTTGGAGTGGTACGGATGAAATCGTTTTGATGTTAGCGGTGACGTCATCCCCCATTTTGCCATTGCCCCGCGTCGTGGCATGGATGAGCTTTCCCTTTTCATAAAGCAGCGAGATCGCCGTCCCGTCCATTTTCAGCTCACAACAAAATGGGACCTCGTTTTTCTCGAGGAGCTTATGAACACGCTTGATGAAATCGGCAATTTCATCTTCCGAATAAGTATTGGCGAGCGAATACATCGGGACAAGGTGGGATCTCTGCTTAAAACCCTCGGTGGGCGACTCAGCGACTCGCTGGGCAGGTGAATTGGGATCGATTAGATCGGGATGGGCTTTTTCATAAGCGATCAGCTGGTGCATCTTCTGATCGTATTCATAATCGGTGATCGTCGGTTGCGCTTGATCGTAATAGCGTTTGTCGTGAAGGATCATCTCTTCGACGAGAGCGAGGTATTGGGCGTGGGTTTTAAGCATAGCTCAGTTCAAAAATCATGGTAGCGAGTGGTGCGAGATCGATTTGAAATCCCTTCGTATTTGTCTGGATGCGTGTATTTAGTTTACCTGAACCACCATATTTTTCGGCATCGGTATTGAAGATTTCTTCGACCCGTTTTACGCCGCTCTGTTTAATTAAATAAGAAGTTTTAAACTCGGGGGTAAAATTATGAATGATAGCGATGGTCTCGCGATCGCTTTTCCGTAGATAAGAAATGGTGCAATTATCCGCATCGGAAAAATCGATCCATTCATACCCTTGCCAATCGAAATCGCGCTGCCAAAGCGCGGAGTGATTGAGGTAAAAATGGTTGAGATCTTTGATCAGAAGATGGAGTCCTTGATGAGACGGATATTGGAGGAGCTTCCAATCGATTTGACCTTTACAGTCCCACTCGCTCCACTGTCCGAGTTCGCCTCCCATGAAAAGAAGCTTTTTCCCTGGATGGCAGAGCATATAGCTATAAAGAAGGCGGAGGTTAGCGAATTTTTGCCAATCTGTTCCGGGCATTTTAGAGAGAAGGGCACCTTTGAGGTGGACTACTTCGTCGTGTGAAAGGACGAGGGCAAACCGCTCTGAAAATGCGTAGAGGAGGCTGAATGTAAGATCGTTTTGGTGAAATCTTCGGTAGATTGGATCGCGGCTAAAATAGCGGAGGGTATCGTTCATCCAGCCCATGTTCCATTTGAGATCAAAGCCGAGGCCGCCCCGCTCGACACCATGCGAAACCCCAGAAAAATTCGAAGATTCTTCTGCAATCATCAAAGCACCGGGGGCTCGCTCTCTCACGATTGAGTTGAGGTGCTTGATAAATTCGATCGCTTCGGTATTGAAGTTGCTCCCGTCCGCATTGGGAATCCACTCCCCCGCTTTTCGTCCATAATCGAGATAGAGCATCGAAGCTACGGCATCCACTCGAAAACCATCGATGTGCATTTGCGTAAACCAATAGAGCGCGCTACCGATGAGAAAATTGGCCACCTCTTTGCGTCCATAATTGAAAATGGCCGTACCCCAATGCGGATGGATCCCCTTGCGCGGATCTTCATGCTCATAAAGCGCCGTTCCGTCAAATCGATTGAGAGCATAATCGTCGGTTGGAAAATGGGCTGGAACCCAGTCGAGAATAATTCCAATCCCTTTCTGGTGCAGATGATCGACAAAAAATTGGAAATCCTCCGGCGTTCCATACCGGCTCGTCACGGCGTAAAACCCGGTCACCTGGTAGCCCCACGATTCATCGAGCGGATGTTCCATCACGGGAAGAAGCTCAACATGTGTGAAGCCCATCTTGATACAATAATCGGCCAGATCGGGTGCGATTTGCCGATAGGAGGGAAACTCAGAGCCGTAATTGCGCCAAGATCCGAGGTGTACTTCGTAGATGTTGAGAGGGGTGTTTTGATTTCTTTTTTTACGCTGCTCCATCCAATCGCTATCTCGCCACTGATAGCGGTTGACATCGTAGACAATCGAGGCGGTCTGCGGACGTAGCTCAGAGAAAAAGGCGTGAGGATCGCTTTTGATGCGCAAGTCACCGACTTGCGTATGGATCTCGAATTTGTATTTCGTCCCCTCACCAAGACCTGGAATAAAGAGCTCCCAAATGCCTGAGCTACCCAGCGAGCGCATCGGATTCATTCGGCCATCCCAGCCATTGAAATCACCGACCAGGCTCACCGACTTTGCAGCCGGCGCCCAAACAGCGAAATGTGTCCCTAAGATCCCCTCTACCGTCCGAATATGGGCGCCTAGAATCTGATAGAGTTCGTAATGGCACCCCGCATTAAACAGGTAGCCATCCATATCTCCGATAAGAGGTAAAAAAGCGTAGGGATCGTGAGCGAGCGAGCCGTCACTATGATAAACTTTATATTCTGTTCGGCCGATTTTTTCAGAAAGAGTCAATTCAAATAGACCGGTGGTATCGATCTTTTTTGCCTCTTGCGCCATTCCCCGCACTTCGACAAAGGCCTTTTCAGCTCCGGGACGCCAAAGACGTATGACCTGATCGTGCAGACCTAACAAATGATGGGGATTGTATTCGCGCTGTTCGACGAGAGCTCTTGTTTGCATCTCTTTACGTTACTGCAAACAAACTATTTTTGGAAACGATCCAAATGAATTGATTTTCCTGCTTGAATGCCAATGAGCGAACCGTTCTCGACCGATTTTCCATTGCATCGAAAGCTGACGATCGGTTTTGCGAAAACGAGCTTGGCTTCTGCATCATGGCTGGGACGGATGACGACACGCCGAATGAGTCCTTTGGTCCACTCTAAATCGATCTCGCCCAAACCACTTACGCACAGATCGGTCGATCGTCCGCAATCCCACTCTTTGGGGAGGTGAGGCAAAATACGGATGATTGGATTATTTTCTTCGATCAGAAAGCTTCGGATCGTCTGATAACTCTTTGTGAGCAGAGAAAGCGGATCGCCGCTCGTCTCCCCTTCTGGTGAAATCCCGCGGTGTTTTTCATCTTTGAGGTGTGGAATCAACAGATCAGTGAAACCTGCCCGCACAAAGAGATCGAGATTTGATGCGAGAAGAGAAGCGACTCCCCCTTTTGCTACAGCAACAGGAGGAACTTTTTGTCCGAGCAAAAAAAGAGCCGGTACAATTTCGGCCAAATCCATTCTGCGCGAGACGAGATCCCAATCCTGCGCCTTCAAATTGCCCAATGAGATTTTTTCTCCATTCGATGGAGATTTAAAGAGGCCGCCGCTTGCGAGGAGGATTTTTTCTTTTGCCATCAGGGTTTTGCCGCCCATGATTAAGCCCCCTTTCGGCACTCGATCGATGGCGAGAGTCAACCCCTCTTCCATCGCTTCGAGGCGATATTTATAAAGCCCCTCTTTCGCCTGCCCCCATACCCAGACGCAATTTTTTTCGAGATCCAATTGAACCGTAAATTCTTTGATGGGACCGGTGATTTCAAGAGGTAAATCTAGTCCAGGAAGACGAAGAAGCGCAGGAAAAGGTTGAACAATCCAATTGCTACCGGGAACGATACATTTCATTCCTGGAGTGTGAGAAAAAGGTCTAATTTTTTCACCGATCACAATGTTCATACTACCGTACCTATCAATCCTTCGGGGGTATTCTCTACTAATTTGCAGTCGATTAAATCGTTGGGTTTATGCCCTTTCGCAGCGACTAAAACGCGTAAGAAATTTTCTGTATGCCCTGACAAATATCCGGGACTTTCTTCGCTGCTTTCCAAGAGCACTTTCATGGTTCGACCCACAAATTGTTCCCGCAGTTGAAAGGCGGTCTGCTCAGCCAGACGCATCAATTCCGCTTTACGCCGTTTGATCACATCGGGGGCCACTTTATTTGGATAGAGCGCAGCCCGAGTTCGCTTGCGCGGGCTGTAGGGAAACATATGCACTTTTGCAAATTTTACCCGCTGCATCACATCGAGCGTTTCAGCAAAGTCGGCCTCTGTTTCGCCAGGAAATCCGACGATGATGTCCGTTGTCACGGTGAAGTCGGGATTGCGCTGAACCATTTTCTCAACCGTCTCTAAAAAAACTTGCCGCGTATACTTTCGGTTCATCCGTTTAAGCGTGACGTTTGAGCCCGCCTGCAAAACGATGTGCATGCTCGGGCATGTTTTCTGGCCGTTGAGAACTGCATCGGCTAGATCTTCGTCCACTTCATCTGGATCGATCGAGGAGATCCTCAGCCTTTCAAGTCCTTCGATTGCACCTACTGCGCGAATCAGATCGGCCAGTTTTCCGCCGCCATCGAAGTCGCCGACGTTGATCCCTGTGATCACCACTTCTTTATAACCACCCGCAACCAATCCCTTTACTTCAGAGAGAATTTCAGGGATTTGTCTCGATCGTGAGCGGCCTCGCACATAGGGAATGATGCAATACGTGCAAAACGAATTGCACCCATCTTGCACCTTCACGAAGGCTCGGGTATGTCCGTCAAAAGCTTGAATCTGGAACTCGGGCAAATTTTCTTCATCCGGGAACAAATCAGCAATCAGATCTTCTTTCTGTCCGTTTGGAACGACCTGGATCCCCTCTCCGAGCCCGATGATCGCATCTGGCGCGCTTTCAGCCATACAGCCAGTGACGGCGATTTTCGCTCCGGGGTGCTCGCGTAAAAGTTGGCGGATCTGATGACGGGATGAGCTATCCGCCGATTCGGTGACCGTACAGGTATTGACGATGCAAACATCGGCCTGTTCCCCGTCGCCCGCCTGAGCATAGCCAAGAGCTTTCAGCTGATCGGTATAGGCCTGCGATTCGTACTGGTTGGTGCGGCATCCAAGAGTGACGACTTTAAACTTTTTCATCCTAAGTATAATGCCATAAGAGGGGGCTTTGCCGCTAGCTTCCAGCTCGGCTCTTTTCAAAAACCTCTCTTTACACTACTATCTTAATCTTTTACCTTGAGGTAACCGAATGCCAACTCCCCTTGATGATTATAGTTTTGTTTCCATTGCTTTTGCCATTTTCTTTGTCCTAAATGCCACAGGACAAATCCCCCTCTTCCTCGCCATGCTCGGCCGCTATGACCAAAAGCGACAAATGCGGATCATTACCCGCGAGCTCGTTGTCGCCCTGATCATTCTCCTTCTCTTCACTTTCTTTGGTGAATGGATTCTTGAAATACTCGGCATCTCCCAAGCAGTCATCGCTGCAGCAGGCGGGATTCTCCTCTTCCTCATCTCGCTCACGATGATCTTCCCCAAGCCGCAAGCCGGTCCAGAGCACATGACCCACGAGCCGATGATCATCCCACTCGCAATCCCCGTCATCACCGGCCCTGGCGCCATCACCACCGTCATGTCCTTTGCCCACCAAACAGACCGCCCCATGATGGTCGCAGCCGCCGCTTTCTGCGCCTGGGTTCCCTCCCTCATCATTCTCCTCATGGGCTCCTACATCAAAAAAATCCTTGGCGATCGAGGCCTCATGGCAGTTGAACGACTCGGCGGGATGCTGGTCTGCCTCATCGGTATCAACATGGCGACATCGGGAATCTTGACCCTCGTCCAAGAATTCTTTAAAATCCCCGTCCCGGGCTAAACAATTTCTCTGAAGTGTGGAGAGGTGTAAAAAAGCACCTCTCTGCCGCTTATAAGTCAAACCCGCGTCACTCTTATTTCTTTAACTCTTATGGAACGGATTTTTCTCGACAACGGCTTGATCAACTATCTAAGTAAAGATACTATTGGTCAGCTCTGGGATAATTTTTTAGATATTACCGCCTCAAAAGGACTCTATTTACAAGATCGCAAAAGTTTCTTTATTACTGATGAAATGCAATTTTTAGAATTCATTGGATTGGGAAAAATTCTTGAAGATGTGCCTCCATCATTGCTGCCAGCAATTAAAAACCAGATCACAAATCTGTTTAACCGAAGAGACTATATTGAATTAAAAGAGTTAAACAAAATTATAGACAGCATATTTAGCCAGTGCCTAATTCAATGCGAAGCCCTTTCTAAGATAAAACCACAAGCCATACTAGATCAACACAAGAAACATCTTGGGCATCTATCAAGTAAATCAGCTAAATTTTTAGATCAAGCCATTTCGAACCAATGCTTAGTAAGTCTTAATACCAATCCGGAAAATTTATACAAACACATTTGCCGCAATCTAACTTGGCAGCTAGTTACAACAATTCTTCGGACTATATTTAATGAAGTTTCAACAAAAATTCATCAAGACTTGGTTTTAAGGCTTTTTGAACCATTTATGTCCACTATACATCACGCTGCCTTAACACATGGCTCTCCACCAAATTTCTTTCGGCTTGCTGAAACTACGTATTTAACTAGTATAAAGCGATATGAAAAAAAGCTCAGCAAGGAAGAGCAAACGTGGATAATGGAATATAGACAGAAATATCAAACTGGAAGCAAAAAAGATCTCATGGATTGTGCCTATCTTGATAAAGCTCTTCTCGGATATCTAGATATGACAGATGGAGAACTAAAGCAACTTCCTGTAACGGTTTTGACAATGGACACCCCGCTCCAAGTTCTTAACCGCTTGAAATTGCTACGAAATGTGCTAGAAAAGCTAAAATCAGAAGTAAATGATTGGCGTCTTAACCCAGTTTACTCTTGTAAGGTTCTGTGTCTTGAACGAATCGACGGATGTCTTAAGTATAAGGATACCGTAGAGCATGCTATCCAGCCCATTTACATATAATTACCTATCTTTTTTCCTATAATCTTACACAAAACTTGTTGAAAGCATCTCTCGGTATTACGCAAATTTTATGCTGTAGGGTAGGAATCAAAAACACAAAACACCAAAGCTGTATATAGAAATAAAGAAAATCGAACTCTTGTCCTTAGCAAGCTCGATTAATAAACTAGACTATTTATATGTAAATCATCTGATATTCGCCACGTTCGAGAGAAAATACATTATAAATCCAAATATCTTTGCATTATGAAATTCGTTTGATCTAACCGACAAAGCACCTCTTTTCTCCTGTTATTTTTTCTTTGAAATCTATACGCTTTTCTTCAGAAATTTCAATTCGGGCAAATCCGATTGCAGAATAGCGAGTATATTGTTTTTGTAGACGAGAGCGGAGACCACAGCCTAGACACAATTAATCCGCGGTATCCGATTTTCGTTCTTTCCTTCTGCGTGTTCCACAAACAAAGTTATATTTCTGAAATTTCACCAGCTGTTGGAAGACTTAAACTGGAGCTTTTTGGGCACGATACTGTCGTCTTTCATGAGCACGAAATTCGCAAAAAAGAAGGCGCTTTTAGCAAACTTTCAAAAGAAAAAAGGGAAGAACTTCTCGAAAAATTAAATGATCTTATGTCAGAGGCTGATTTCACTCTTATACCGGTTGTAATTAACAAGGAAGCTCTTAAGAAATCAGGAGCCGATACTCCAAATGTGTATCATTTAGCGATGCGATATGGACTAGAACAGCTTTACGGATTTCTGGCTGATTTAGACCAGCAAAACAGAAAAACGCACGTCATTTTTGAAGCCAGGGGAAAACCTGAAGATTTGGCTTTAGAAATAGAATTCAGGCGTGTTTGCGACCGCCAAAATTCGTCTCAAATTGTCTTGCCTTTTGAAGTTGTCATTGCAGACAAGAAAACAAACTCATGCGGCCTTCAGTTTGCCGATATGGCGGCTCGGCCAATAGGATTGTCAATACTTAAGCCTGATCAATCTAACCGAGCTTTCGGAATCCTTAGAAAAAAGCTATATAGAGAGCTAGAAAAATTTAACAGACCTTTTGCTTTTTCGATTAAAGCGAAAGGCCCCGAGGTAGTCCTCGAGGCCTAGCGCCGGTAGGGTAGTCCCGACCCATTTATACTTTTATTCTAGTCGTTTTTTTATTTTTTTCCACTTTTTCCTATTTTTTTCACTACGTTGCGACAGACTCGAGCGTTCCTTTTTGATTGACTCAGGCTAAAAAGAAAACTCCTACGAGAATCAAGGCAATACCCACCCATTGCATCAGCTGAAGCGATTCTTGGAAAAAGAAGGTTGAGAAAACAGCCAATAAAACAAATGCCAGGCCAGAAAAGACCGGATAGGCCGTAGAAACGGGCAATCGATCTAATGACTTGGTATAAGCCAAAAAGTTAATCGCATACAAGGCCATGCTGGCGAAGAAAAAGGGAGAAAGGAAGCCTTTTCCATCCAGCCGAGACTGCTTTAAGCATAAGCTGCCTGAACTTGTTAAAAAAGCAGCTAAAATCAGCCACAACCAATCGAAAGGAAACTTTCCTAATAATAGTTTTTGATCCACTGGGGCAACTCCTTTTCTAGTTATATCGCAAAATTCAGCTTTATAAAGTAGAAAATCGATCAGTTGCTCGAATCAAAGCATCTAAAATTCCCGGTTCGGTAGCTGCATGACCGGCATCTGGGATAATCTCCAATTGCGCTTCTGGCCAGGCGCGATGCAGTTCCCAAGCACTTTTGATAGGACAAGGAATATCGTATCGCCCCTGAACAATGATGCAGGGAATATTCCGAATAGCGTCAATATTCTCGATGATCCAATTATCCGTCTCAAAAAACGTATGATGAATAAAGTAATGGCATTCGATTCTGGCAATGGAGTCGGCCGATTTATCAGCCGTAAAATCAGCGAAGAGTGCAGGATCGAAGAGAAGTTTTGAAGTGCTCCCTTCCCAACCAGACCAAGCTTGCGTTGCAATTTTTCGCTCTTCTTCATCTTCAGAAGTGAGCCTTTTGTAATAGGCTCGTACAAAATCGTCCCTTTCAGAAGGAGGGATAGGTGCGATGTATTTTTCCCATTCATCCGGATAGATTTGATCTGCGCCAGTTTGATAATACCACTGGATCTCCTTGGGCCGGCACAGGAAAATTCCCCTGAGGATCAAGCCTTTGACAGATTGAGGATGTTCAATGGCATAAGTCAATCCGAGCGTACTTCCCCAAGATCCGCCAAATACGACCCAACAATCGATGTTCAAGTGCTTTCTTAAAAGCTCGATATCAGAAACTAAATCCCAGGTTGTGTTCGACTCAAGTTCCGAGAAGGGAAGACTCTTCCCACATCCTCTTTGATCGAACAGAACAATTCGATACAGATCTGGATTGAAAAAGCTACGGTGATAAGCGCTCGTGCCAATGCCGGGTCCTCCATGCAGAAAAAGAATGGGCTTTCCATTCGGGTTTCCACTCTCTTCCCAGTAGATTTGATGCCCTCCACCAACAGACAAATATCCCGTTTGGTAAGGTTCTATGGAAGGGTATAAGGTCCGTTTATCCTCTCCACTCAAACAAAGTGTCCAAAAAAGACAAAGAACGAATACTCCCAACTTCATCCGCCACCTTCAAAATTTTTCGAGAAAGAGTAGCCGCTAAGAAGATTTTTCCCCAACCACAAAACCCTCCACTTTGATCACTTTCCGATTTTTTCTCTGTGTCTCAGCGCCTCTGCTTTTCCTCTGCGCTGATATCTTTCTCCTATTCTCTCAGTCTGATCTGTTATATTTTTTAATAAGCTGTGTCGGACTCGAGCATCCGTTTTTGATGGAAGGAAAAGAAGGTGTTTTTCCCGATGATGAGATGGTCGGAGAGCGCAATGCCAATTACTTTGCTCGCCAGGATGAGCCGATGGGTCATCTCGATGTCGCTGGTGGAGGGAGTGGGATCGCCTGATGGATGGTTGTGGGCGACGATGAGACTGTGAGCGCGGTGGCGAATGGCGGAGCAAAAGATTTCCCGTGGATGGACAATCACTTGATTGAGGATGCCGCGCCCGATTTCCTCTTTATGGAGGAGGTTGCGACGCGCGTCGCGTAGGAGAATGTAGAGTACCTCCGTCTTCTCCTCTTTTAAGATGGGATGGAGGAGGCGGAAAGCTGCTTCAGGTGTATCAATGGTGGTTTTATCTGGCTGTGATTTTATCCGCTTACAGAGCGAAAAAGAGGCTTGCAGTTGAATCGCTTTTGCCTGGCCGATTCCCTTGATTTGGGAAAGTTCCGATAGATTTGCGTCTGCCAAAGCTTCTAGAGTGCCAAAGTGGGAGAGGAGGTCAGTAGCTAACTGCAGTACGGAGCGATGTTTCATGCCGCTATTGAGGAGGATGGCGAGAAGTTCGACGGTGGAAAGAGCTGCAGCGCCATGCTCGACGAGTCGTTCGCGAGGCCGAGATTCTGGCGGCAGACTAAGTAGCGTCATGTCACGAGGAAGTTAGCCACTTTTCGCTCGAGTTGTTGCGGGATTTCCGCCTCGAGAACGACATCGTTATCTTCGTAATCGACCGTAATCACTTTGCCGTCGCGCATCACTTCACTGACGAGCGCATAATGGCTTTGAGGAATTCGCAGACGAACAGTTTTGCGAAGGAGCGAAATCTCTCGGATCATCATTTCAAGAAGGCGATCAAATCCCTCTTTTTTAAGGGCCGAAATCTCCACCGTTTTCGGATAAGTGATTCGCATCCTCTCAGCGATCACGCGGCTTTCGCATTGATCGATTTTGTTGAGGACGTTGATGATCGGCTTTTTATCGGCTTTGAGCTCTTTTAATACTTCTTGGGTTGTCTGCGCCTGATGGCCCGCATGTGGATTGCTGACGTCGATTAAATGGAGCAATATATCGGCCTGAACTGCCTCTTCCAGCGTACTTTTAAAAGCGGCGACGAGAAGGTGGGGCAGCTTACGGATAAAACCGACTGTATCAATAAGAAGTACGTCTTGCTTATTGGGCAGAGTGAATTTTCGAGTCGTTGTATCGAGGGTGGCAAAGAGCTTATCTTCAACTAGTACTTCTGCGTCCGTGAGGGCTTTGAGTAAAGTCGATTTTCCGACGTTGGTATAACCGATGATGGCAAACGTGGGAATACCGGTGCGCAGGCGGGCTCTACGCTGAATGTCTCGGTGTTTTTTTACCTCTTTGAGCTCTTCTTGCAAGACCGTGAGCTTCCGCTTGAGAAGCCGACGATCGATCTCAATCTGCTTCTCCCCTTCGCCTTTTAAGAAGCCACCGCCCGCTTTTCCGCTACCGCCCGTACGCTGTCGTCCGAGGTGGGTCCACATTTTCACTAAGCGAGGCATTTGATAGCGACAAGCAGCCAGTTCAACTTGAATGCGAGCTTCGCGCGTTTGAGCTCTTTGAGCAAATACGCCGAGAATTAGCTCAGCTCGATCGATCACCGGCTTTTGAATCGCCTTTTCCAAATTTCTCTGCTGCTGAGGAGAAATCTCATCATCAAATACAACGACATCGATTTTATGTTCGATCGCGAGCAGTCGAAGCTCTTCTACTTTTCCACTTCCAACAAAAGTCGAAGCTTCAATTCCACGAATGGGAGTGGGCAATTTAAGAACTGTCTCAAGGCCATACGTATCGCCCAAGCTCTCTAGCTCCGCTAGTTGCTCTTCACAAAGAGGCTTTGTAATGGCCGATTCGTAGGTGCCAACCAAGAGCGCTCGTCGATTCTCTGGGCTCAAATCAAAAAGGCGCCCTTGATTGGGCTTGGAAGGAAGGGGGATGTCATGCATGAGGAGCCGCCTGGAAAGAGAATTCTAAACCGTCATAACCGAGTTGTACGTGAGAGGGAAGCAATTGGCAAGCCTTCTCATGATCGAGAGCGTGAGAAAGATGGGTGAGCCAGGTGTGTTTTGCCCCAACCCGCTCAGCAAAAGCGACCGCCTCATCCAAAGTCAAATGGACACGCGACGGTTCTGCTCGAAGAGCGCTCAATACCAGCGTCCGTACGCCTCTCAAAGAGTCGAAAATTTTTTCATTGTATTCGCGAATATCGGAAATGTAAGCAAAATCGCCGATTCGAAAACCGTTCACTTGCATGTCGGCTTGCGTGTAACTGATGTAACCGATCTTCAATCCTAAAAATTCGATTTCTCCCTGGTCGTCTGGCAAGACGTGGCAATCAAGACGGGCTGCCTTGTATTCGGGAGCCGCTTCTTCTTCAAAAAGATAATAATAGCGAGTTTTTAAATCCCGATAAGAGGCTGCCGATAAGAGACAAGGAAACGATTTTTTCATCCGAAAATTTAAAACCCGCAGCTCGTCAATGCCTGCGATGTGATCATAGTGTGTATGAGTGAGTAGCAGGCCATCGAGATGTGAGATGCGGTGTCGAAGTGCTTGCTGGCGAAAATCGGGCCCTACATCGATCAGCAATGTGCGATCTCCCATCCGAATCAGACCAGAAGGGCGAAGCCTTTGGTTTCGGGGATCTTGAGACGAGCAAACCGCGCAGGTGCACCCGATGATTGGCACCCCAGCTGAAGCCCCCGTTCCTAAAAATAAAAATGTCCCTTTCATGAGCTCAAAATAATACTCTTTTGAAACCGATTTGACTAGCTGATTTTTATCAAAGTCTTGGCCAGTCTCTCCCCAAGTAAAGCATGGTAGAGCATTCCTCTTGAACCAAGCCCAGTAAATACCCAAAGTCGCGGACCTAGCTGTTCGATGATGGGGCGATACCCCTCTTTGGGTGAAATCCGTACGCCGGCTCTGAGTTCAACCACTTCAAAATCGCGCGCAGGGGGATAGAATACGGCCGCCTTCTCTAACAATTCTCTCACTGCCCTTGAATCAGGCTCGAGTCCATTAAAATTGTGTTCGTAGGTTGAACCAATTTGGCACAGTTCAGGATTCTCGGTCGGCGTAATATGTCCCATTGAAACCAGACTGAAAGGCAATCTTTCGCCTGGCCATTTGCATAAAAGAGTATGTCCTTTTGTCGGTTCAAGCGGCAAGTGGGCACATTCTGGAAAATGAAGCGTCTCTGAGCCAGTTGCTAAAACGACTTGGTCATAGCTTTTAAGCTCATCAAGAGACCCAATCGCTTGTCGTTCGATCCGAATCCCTTGAGAAAGGCCTTTTAAATAAAGGTGTGAATAGACGGTAATCCCACTGGGAACCCAAAGCCCCGGCCCCGCCGTCGCCTCAGACACTTTTGCAAGCACTTGATCGACCTCCCACCAGATCGCCTCTTCATCTTCTGCCGCCCTCTTTTTGAAATCGCGCACTTGACGCTCATTCACAGCAATCCGCAAAATCCCGGTTCGCTCTGCGACGGGGCTGCCGAGGGATCGCTCGGCATGCTCAATCAAAGCCAATGAGGCTTCCATCCCCTCTTTCGATTGCCAAGAACGGAGAGCAATTCTTCCTGGAAAAGGGTGAAGAAGTCCGGTGGAGACGCCCGAAGCGCCACCACCTGCTCCTTTTGAGTCAAAGACAGTGACCTCTTGTCCGTATTTCTGTAGAAAATGGGCGAGGGCAAGACCTGCGACTCCAGCCCCAACGACGGCAATGTTCATCTTTTTTGCAATAGTTGGTAGCTCTCAGCCGCGAAGTGGAAGAAAAAAACGACTGCTGGAGCGAGAAGAGCGCAGAAAGGGAGCATGACAAAAAACCATTCGAGCGCAATCGCTAAAGTTGGGCCTTGAATGGAGAAACTGACATTGGTGAGCATCGCTGATACAGAGAGGAGCCCCCCGATGATGATGGAAGGGATTAGAGCGACCAAAAAGAGAGCTGTCGCCGACAGAGGATTTGCCCCAATGGTGAGGCCAACCCGTTTTGCCAGATCGAGCCTCTTTACCGATTGATGCGCGGCGGCGGGCGCAATAAAAAATAAGAGAGAGAGATTTAATAGGCAGAGGAGAATAGAACAAAAAATGATTAGAAAGGGGCCGAATGCCAAAACGACATTCATAAAAGGACCAATCAAAGGAATTTCTCGCAAGAGAAAGAAAAATCCGAGAACAATCCAGAGAACGAGGTAGGCCAAAACGGGAGGCATCGATAAGTAAGAAGTGCCGATCATCACATCCATTGAGCCGGTGAATAGACGGCCCATCGACAAGGTCAATCCCTTCATCTCGTGCATGTACATCCGAATTAAGAGCACTCCCAACGAGAGAAGCAATGCTGACGATAGAAGGATGGGCAAAAAGAGAAGGCTAAGAGAGATCCAAGGAGTTGTTTCGAGAGCGAGAGCGCGGCAAAAAACGATGAAAATTCCACATAAAGACAGAGCGGCAAACGTCAAAAAGAGTTTACGTCTTGTGAGCGAAGTGACCGCTGCGCGCGAGAAGGCTTTTTCAAAATCATTCCATGTCAGTGTCATAGTCAATCATTATAAAGGACCCGATTGAAAATACAAATGGAAAAAAATGTTCGATCGTTTATTCTTTTCGTCCTTATGATGATTACACAACTACCCGAGATCCTTCCTTCTTGGCTCTATACTTCCGTCTTGCAGCCCTATTTGGAAGGTGCAGAGCGAATCAACCGGTTTGTGCAAGGGGTTGATCTACACCAAATCGACTACCCTCAACTCGATTGGTGCGATCGGACGATCCATTTGATCACAGGCATTGCCCTGATGCTCCCCTTCGTTAATAGCATCGTCTGGATCGCTCTACAAACCTTTGGATCTCCCGAGCAGCTTTCCGATCCCTATTACACGAGGCAAGAGCCTTCCCTCTTTAAAGAGATATCGGATTCAGACAGCGAAGTAGAAGCTGTATCAGAGGCATCGCAAAGACCGATCGAAACAGAGCAGCTCAACTATAAAGACGTAAAAGGCGATCAGATTATTCCCTCTACCTGGACGATTGAGACCTATCCCAATCGGATTGTGGTTAAAAAAGTGGACGCGGTCGATACGGCCGAGGCTATCTATCAAGGTGACTGGAAACTGAAACGGTTTCATGGCAAAAGAGGAGAGGAAGATTTACTCATTGAAAGACACCACAATCGGTTAGTTTTAAAAGGAAGGAATGGAACGGAGGAAAAACAATATTCCCTGCGTCACGGCGTACCCTGGATCCAGCAGCCTACGCTCGGGTTTAAGCCGTTTGCCCTTTCCGATAAACAGCAATTGGCTTACTACGCCATCCATCCAAAAGATTTCTCCCTCTGCGAGTTGATCGCAACAAAACAAGGACTTGAGAATTTGCCAATCCATGGGCAAGTCCTAAAAATTCAAACCACTTTCAATGATTATAGACGCCTTTTCTGGGACGCTAAAATGTGGTTTGATCCAATCAGCGGCAAACTACTCCGCTTAGAGAGCACAGAACAAGCGAAGGACGCCTATATTCCGCGTGTTCCAATTGTGTCCGAATTCACAATGCCAGTGCATCCGTCGCTCGAATGAGCGCGTCTGTAATTCCAGCTTCGCTTGCGGCATGCCCTGCATCTTTAATGATCTCAAGCTTTGCCTCGGGCCATGCTTTATGTAAATCCCACGCATTTTCAAATGGACAGACGATATCGTAGCGGCCGTGAATAATTACAGCCGGAATCGAGCGAACTTGATCGATCTGTTCAATCAGCCAATTGTCCGTTTTAAAAAAGCACTGATTCACAAAATAATGACATTCGATTCGGGCAATCGCATCGGCCTTCTTGTCTTCGGTAAAAAGAGAAAATAGTTCGGGATCGAAAATCAAGCGGAGTGCAGCGGCCTCCCAAGTTGACCAAGCTTTTGCAGCTTCTTTCCGGACAGCCGGATCATCAGAGGTAAGCCTGCGATAATAAGCCTGCATTAAATCACCCCGCTCTTCTGGAGGAATGGGCTTTAAATACTTTTCGAATTCGTCGGGAAAAATATGGTGCGCGCCAAACTGATAAAACCAGTGGAGCTCTTTCTTGCGCCCGAGAAAGATCCCGCGCAAAATCAGTGCACGCGTCCGTTCAGGATGCGTTTCGCCGTAAGCGAGAGCTAGAGTACTTCCCCAAGAACCACCGAACACAACCCATTGATCAATCTTCAAATGCTCTCGAATCTTCTCTATATCGCTGACTAGGTGCCAGGTCGTGTTTTCGTGCAAGCTCGAGTGAGGACGGCTCTGGCCTGTTCCTCGCTGATCAAACAGCACAATGCGGTACTTTTCCGGATTAAAGAAACAGCGATGACTGGGATCGGTTCCTGAACCAGGACCGCCATGCAAAAAGACAACTGGTAGCCCGTTTGGATTGCCGCTCTCTTCAAAATAGAGTGTATGCTCTTTGCTCACCGGCAAAAAGCCGGTGTTATACGGTTCGATCGGAGGATATCGTTTTTTCATTTTCGCGATTGATAGAGATAAAGAGGCCGAATGATCGGAGTTCCTTTGCCGCCGCGCGCTTCTAATCGCTCATAGGCGATTTGAATAGCGATGCCGACACAGCGAGAAAGGCCGAATAAAACGGTAAAATAGTCAGGATAAGGGAATCCTGCAGCCATCAAAATCGAACCGGTGATGGCATCGATATTTGGATAGGGATCGGAAACTTTGGGGTTCTCTTTCAAAACCTTTGTTCCCTCTGTCCGTAGCAACAAAGCAATTTTGATCAGAGGATGGCTGGGGAAGTGTTTCTTTGCATAGTTATAAAAAACGGTTGCACGGGGATCTTCTACGCGAAGTACTGCATGGCCAAAACCAAAAACCAGCTGCTTATTCTCTAATCGATCTCGAATCAACTTCTCAATTTGCTCAGCAGTCGCCGATTCGCCCACCTGTTCGAGCACTTCTTGTACGAACTCGAGGCAGTCTTGATTGGCCCGTCCATGCAATGGACCTGCAAGTGCTGTCATAGCCGCAGCTAAAGAGCCCCACATGTGCTCTAAACCCGACGCAACTGCTTTGCCAACAAACGTAGATAAATTGCCCCCGCAATGATCGAAGTGGACCACCTCAAAAAGACGCATGATTTGAGTCAGCTCAGGCTTTCTTTCGCCTGGAAACTTCAACATATGGACGAAATTTTCCATATAGCCGAGATCGGGATGCGCAGGAGGAGTAGGTCCCCATCCGGCATGACTATTGATGACTGTCGCTGCGATTTGAGGAAGTTTTGCAATCACATTGAGACAATCTTCTCGATAATCTTCCACCCCTTCATACATTCCAGCAATCAAAAGAGCGGCCGCAAAAACATCCATCGGATGGCCATCGCGAGGCAAGGCTTCTATGTGGCGAAGTGTCTCCGGTTTGCAAAGAGCTCGTTTAGCCAGCTCCTTTTCAAATTCAGCAATCTGCTGTTTAGACCCCATCTCACCATAGTAAAGAAGATAGATCACTTCCATAGGATCTCGCTGTGCAATCTCGCCGATCGGACGGCCCACATACGTCAGTCCTTTCATCGGATCGACATAGGAAGTTACACAATAGCCAACCGGAACTCCGCGAAGTCCAGTCTCCAGTTGATCTTTCGTGATCTCAAAAAGAACGCCGTCTCTCATATTACCTCAATAAAGGAGCGACCATTTCCCGCTCCTCTAACAGTTCTTTTTGCGTTAAAGCGATTTTTTCTTTCAAGAAAGGAGTGAGTTTTACGCCAGAAACAATTTCGATATTCCCTTTCCCATTTGTTCGACAAGGAAAGGAAAAGATGAGCCGCTCGTCAATTCCGTACGGATTTCCTTTAGCGCTTAGCGCCATGGAAAACCAGTCTCCTTCGCGAGTCGGCTGGATGATCGAGCGCATCGCATCGAGCGCTGCATTAGCAGCTGAAGCTGCTGAAGATTTACCCCGGGCCGCAATCACTTCGGCGCCACGTTTTTGGATCTTCGAGACAAACTCTCCTTCTAGCCACTTTCGATCACCAATGACCTCCGCCGCAGGTTTTCCCCGAATTAAAGCATTCTCAAAGTCGGGTACTTGAGTCGAAGAATGATTGCCCCAAATGGCCACGCGAGTCACCTCTTCAACCGTAGCACCTGCGCGATGAGCCAATTGATAGACAGCTCGATTTTGGTCGAGGCGTGTCATAGCGAAAAATTGCTCGGGTCGAAGATCAGGTGCATGGTGCTGGGCAATCGCACAATTCGTATTGCAGGGATTACCAACGACTAGCACTTTTACATCGCGCGAAGCAGAGCGATTCAGAGCCTGTCCTTGCTTCACGAAAATATTCCCGTTCTCTGATAGAAGATCTTTCCGCTCCATCCCGGGCCCCCGCGGCTTAGCACCGACGAGGAAAGCATAATGGACATCTTGAAACATCTCATCGGGATCAGAACCGACGCGCACTTCTTTTAGCAAAGGAAAAGCGCAATCATCGAGCTCCATTGCGAGTCCCTTCAGGCTATTTACGCCCTCTGGCAACTCAAGTAAATGGAGCGCGATCGGCTGATTGGGTCCCAACAATTCCCCATTCGCAATCCGAAAGATCAAACTATAGGCGATTTGACCGCCTGCTCCTGTGATGACTATCTTTTTGATCGAATGGGACATCAGTTACCTCATTATCGGCCGAATTTTTCGATTAACGAACCTTTGCAAAACGTGAGAAAGCAATTCTCAGCCACGTCATGTGCTTCGTTGAGCCAAGCATCGAAACCTCCCTTGTCTTGAGGAACTGTTTCGCCAAGCGACTGAACAACCGTCTGCAAAATATAAGCGGGCTTATTATCCATATGGCCTAAGTTAAAGCTAAACGCCAGATTGCCCACAGGGCGATTTAACTGATAAGCTAAATTCAGAGCCACTCCCTGTGGTTTGGAACCCACTTCATTATTCGAGAAGAGTTCAGGATCCAAGCCGATCTTTGTATGGAGTTTTTCCGCTAAAAAGTCGAGCGCGTCTTCGCTTTGCATGTCGAATTGGAATCCATTCACATAGCGCACTTCGCACTTCACTAAGTTCAGAGGGAAAGCGCCCACAGGATACAATTCAGCAATCGCTTCAATGAGGCGAGCAATCAATCCCTTAAATTGTTTCCAGCTATAGCCTTTTGCATCATTCACCGTGACAATGCCAGGACCTACTTGAACTAATGGCCAGCCATTTTTGTCTTTTCTCAAACGGTGGCGAACCACATAAGGGCTACCCTCTGGATGAACCTGTACAGAAGGGAGATCTTCAATAATCGGAAATTCTTTTTTAAACCGCTCATAGATTCGCCCATACATCATGGGATAAGCGGGATCTCTCAAACGCCCCGTTTGTGGGTCGGTCTGCAGTTCCCACCGCAACTCAAAAATCGCCTCAGCTAGAGGCGGAGACAAGAGGGGTGGAATCTCGGTTTTCTTTGCTTTCTCGGGCTTAAAAATCGCCATGGGAATCCTCCAAAAAAGAATTATACCCTACAGCGATTGCCGCAAAAAATCAAGCCTTTAAATCTCGTCTCTTAAGATCTTCTCACGCACGTTGCGCATGAGATCCACCATGAAATGGAGATTGTGAATGGTTGCCAGCGCATAAGCAGTCAGCTCATTCGCTTTAAACAAATGGTGGAGATAACCCAATGTGAATTGTTGGCACGTCCAACACGTACAACCATGTTCAATCGGAGCAAAATGATTTGCGTTCGACGCCTTTTCGACTTTGAGATTTCCCTCTTTTGTCAGCAACATTCCATGACGTGCCGCCCGTGTTGGATAAGAGCTGTCAAATGTATCGACGCCGAGAGGAATGCACTGCTCCAGAGATTCTAGATCGCCAATTCCCAATAAATGATTGGGCTTCTCTTCCGGCAATCGAGGAAAAACAGACTTGAGCATTTCGACCATTTCGGGCTTTGTTTTTCCCAGTGAACCGCCTACGGCAAAACCGTCAAAGGGCAGATTGGTCAAAATATCGCAACTCTCTTTCCTCAAATCGTAGTCAACACCACCGTGGATCACTGCGTACATCGCCTGATTTTGCCGATTCTTTAAATGCTCATCTAGCGACCGCTTTTCCCAACGATGTGTCCGATCCAAAGACTTCTTCAACTGATCTCGGTCGATGTGATAAGGAGGCAATTCATCAAATGGGATAATGATGTCCGCGCCGAGCCCTTTCTGCGCTTGAATGGAAGTCTCTGGAGTCAGTAAGAATTTCGAGCCATCTCGATACGAGCGGAACACAACCCCCTCTTCGTCGATTTTCAATACATGCCCATCGCGCTTTTTTGTTCCGCGACTCTTCAGCTCATCGGCTACCGACCCGTAGGCTAGAGAAAAGACCTGAAATCCCCCCGAATCGGTGATGATCGGCTGCGTGCGTCGAATAAATTTGTGTAGCCCCCCAGCCCGTCTCACCGTCTCCACACCCGGTTGCAACATCAAATGATAGGTATTGCAAAACATGAGCTGCAGACCAATAGAGTCCACCATTTGATTGTCGAGCGCCTTCAACGTCCCGTTGGTTCCCACAGCGACAAAATTCGGCGTATCAATCACGCCATGCGGTGTATGGATTCGACCGACTCTCGCCCGCGATTTCTTCGAACGATGAAGTACTTCAAAACGAAACTCACTCATCCGATCCTCGCAAAACGACGAGCGAAGACGGCCAATGGCGCGCTGCATCCGATTGCCAGCCACTTCACCGCTAAACTCACTAAAATGATATTGAGCATCGACGAGACGATCCCATAAAGACCGAGGTAACTAAACAATACCGTGTCAATCGCCTGGGATGGACCCAGGGCAACATGGGAGACGAACCGGGTCTGCTCGTGGGCAAAATCGAGCGCCCGGGCGAAGATATCGCTCAAGTGCTTTCCGACGTCGGCGG